>NZ_LMHQ01000002.1:0-162930 GCF_001428225.1 Acidovorax sp. Root70 | reverse complement strand
CGTCGAGCTTGAATACGGCCACGGCRTTGACCAGTTCGCCRGCCTGGGCGTTCAGCGCGCTGGCGGCCGCGGCCATTTCTTCCACCAGGGCGGCGTTTTGCTGGGTGGCCTGGTCCATCTGGGTGACGGCTTCTCCCACTTGGCCTACGCCTGCGCTTTGTTCGCTGCTGGCGGCGCTGATCTCTCCCATGATGTCGGTCACGCGGCGGATGGCGCTGACGACTTCGGTCATGGTGGCTCCTGCCTTGTCCACCAGGGCGGTGCCTTGTTCCACGCGTTCCACGCTGGCGGTGATGAGGGCTTTGATTTCCTTGGCGGCTTCTGCGCTGCGCCCTGCCAGGTTGCGCACTTCTCCGGCCACCACGGCAAAGCCCCGTCCTTGTTCGCCTGCACGGGCGGCTTCCACGGCGGCGTTGAGCGCCAAAATGTTGGTCTGGAAGGCGATGCCGTCGATGACGCTGATGATGTCTGCAATCTTGTTGCTGCTGGCGTTGATGCCTTTCATGGTCTCGACGACTTCGGCTACGACGTCTCCGCCTTGTACGGCTACGGTGCTGGCGCTCACGGCCAGCTGGTTGGCGGCCCGGGCGTTGTCGGCGTTCTGGCGCACGGTGGAGCCCAGTTCTTCCATCGACGCTGCCGTTTCTTCCAGCGCGCTGGCCTGCTGTTCTGTGCGCGCGCTCAGGTCGTTGTTCCCCGAGGCGATCTGCGCACTGGCGGACGCTACCCCTTCGGCGTTGCTGCGCACCAGCGCGCTGGCCTGCTGTTCTGTGCGCGCGCTCAGGTCGTTGTTCCCCGAGGCGATCTGCGCACTGGCGGACGCTACCCCTTCGGCGTTGCTGCGCACGCCTGACACCACACGCGCCAGGTTGGCCCGCATGTCGCCCAGTGCATTCAGCAGCTGGCCCATTTCATCCTTGCCGCCCGAAGGCACCTCAGTCGCCAGGTCACCATCGGCAATCGCGAGGGCGGCCAGCACCGCATGGTGGGCGGGGCGCGTGACGGCGCGGGTGATGGCCACGCCCAGTACCGCAGCCAGGGCCACGCACAGGGCCAGCGTGCCCAGCACCCAGATACGCGCCCCGGTGAACACCCGCTGCGCCTCATCGTTGGCCCGCAGGGCGGCTTCCGAATTGATCTTTTGCAGCTCGCCCAGGGTTTCGGCAACAGCCACAAAGGCCGACTCCGATTCGCCCGAATACAGCATGCCCAACGCATCGGCGGTGAGCTCCATGGTCTCGGCGGTGCTGAAGTCCACGCCTTTGGCAATGTCCGCCAGCTTGTCCTGCAAGACCACATAGGCCGCCTTGCGCGTCTTGTAGGCCTGAAAAACCTCGCGCTCCTTGGGCATGTCGATGAGCGGCTCGTAGATCGCTTCCACACGGGTCAGGTCCTTGTGGCGCTGTGCCACCTGCTCGCCAAAGGCCTTGACCTCGGCCGCACTGCGCGCCGTGACCATGCCCGCCTCGGCACGGCGCATGCGATTGAGGAGCACACGCAATTCGCCCGTTTGCGTGACGCTGGGCAGCAGGTTGGTGGCGATCTCCTCGGCGTTGGCGTGGATGCGGGACATTTGTACCAGCGCAATGGCGCCGAGCAAGGCGGTCAGCAATACCACCACCAGGAAACCCGCCGCCAGCTTCACACCGATGCGCAGATCAGAAATTTTCATGAATCACCTCAAAATACCTCGAAACACCGGGACAGCCGCAGCCGTGTAACCAAATGCAGTCTATCAGCGCCCTCCACCCGGACTCGCCTGGCCTGCCTCACCCCGCACGGGTTCCAACTGCAAAAAAAAGCACGCCATCCATGGCGGATGGCGTGCTTTTAATTTAATAGCAACCGGTGCATGAAGCACCGGCGCCAGAGGCCTATCAGGCTTGCGACTTCTTGTAGCTCTCGATGCCGTCGGTGACTTCCTTCTTGGCGGCGTCGATGCCTTCCCAGCCCAGCACCTTGACCCACTTGCCCTTTTCCAGGTCCTTGTAGTGCTCGAAGAAGTGGGCGATGGCGTTGCGGCGCATGGCGTTCACGTCGTCGATGTTCTTCCAGTGGTCGTACATGGGCAGGATCTTGGAGGTGGGCACGGCAATCACCTTGCCATCCACGCCAGCCTCGTCTTCCATCATCAGAATGCCCAGAGGGCGGCAGGGCACGACCACACCGGGGAACAGCGGGTAAGGCGTGATCACCAGCACATCGACCGGGTCGCCGTCACCCGACAGCGTCTGCGGCACATACCCGTAGTTGGTGGGGTAGTGCATGGCCGTGGTCATGAAACGGTCCACAAAAATGGCGCCCGATTCCTTGTCCACCTCGTACTTGATCGGGTCGGCGTTCATCGGGATCTCGATGACGACGTTGAAGCTGTCAGGGACGTTCTTGCCTGGGGGGACGTTGTTGAGGGACATGTCTTTGGATAGTGGTTTGTTGACGATAACCCGCGAGGCCTTCGGCGCTGATGCAGCGCAACGAAGCGTCGGGATTAACCCTGATTTTAGGCGCACGCCCCTTTCTGCCCGCTTGCAAACCGGCGTTTGCCTGTAAATTGGGCCTGTTGGCCAATCGGCTCCTGCGCGAAACGCATGGGTAGCACGAGGAAGCAACGCAGCGGGGAAGCCACCGATGCGTTGGTCCCCCTCCGTGCAACACACCAAGGAGAATTGAATGGCTGCAGGTTCAGCACTGACATCCCCTCTCATCCTCGCACTCGTTTGCGGGCTCATCGCGGTGGCCTACGGCGTCTGGGCCCGGGGCTGGATTCTTTCCAAAGACCCGGGCAATGCCCGCATGCAGGAGATTGCCGCCGCCATCCAGGCGGGCGCCGCCGCCTACCTGGCCCGCCAGTACAAGACCATTGCCATCGTGGGCGTGGTGCTGGCGGTGCTCATCGGCGTGTTTCTGGACGGCACCACGGCGGTGGGCTTTGTGGTGGGCGCCGTGCTCTCGGGCGCGTGCGGCTTCATCGGTATGAATGTGTCGGTACGCGCCAACGTGCGCACCGCGCAGGCGGCCACCCACGGCATTGGCCCGGCGCTGGATGTGGCGTTTCGGGGCGGTGCCATCACCGGCATGCTGGTGGTGGGGCTGGGCCTGCTGGGTGTCACGGGCTTTTACTGGTTTCTGGCGGGGAACGGCAATCTCACGCCCACCGCCCACCTGGCCACACTGCTCAACCCGCTGATCGGCTTTGCGTTCGGCTCGTCGCTGATCTCGATCTTTGCGCGCCTGGGCGGCGGCATCTTCACCAAGGGTGCAGACGTGGGTGCCGACCTGGTGGGCAAGGTAGAGGCCGGCATCCCGGAAGACGACCCGCGCAACCCGGCCGTGATTGCCGACAACGTGGGCGACAACGTGGGCGACTGCGCGGGCATGGCGGCCGACCTGTTCGAGACCTATGCCGTAACGCTGATCGCCACCATGGTGCTGGGCGCCCTGATGGTAGCCACCGCCCAGGTCAATGCGGTGGTGTACCCGCTGGCGCTGGGGGCCGTGTCCATCGTGGCATCCATCATCGGCTGCTTCTTTGTGAAGGCCTCGCCCGGCATGAAGAACGTGATGCCCGCGCTGTACAAGGGCCTGGCGATTGCCGGGGCGCTGTCGCTGGTGGCGTTCTACTTCGTCACGCTGTGGATCATGCCGGACAACGCCATCACGGCCACGGGCTCCCAGTTGCGGCTGTTTGGTGCCTGCGCCACTGGCCTGGTGCTGACGGCCGCACTGGTCTGGATCACCGAGTTCTACACCGGCACGCAATACGCCCCCGTGCAGCACATTGCCCAGGCATCCACCACCGGCCACGGCACCAACATCATTGCGGGCCTGGGGGTGTCGATGCGCTCCACGGCCTGGCCCGTGGTGTTTGTGTGCACCGCCATCATCGTGGCCTACGGTCTGGCCGGTCTGTATGGCATTGCGGTGGCGGCCACGTCCATGCTGAGCATGGCCGGCATCGTGGTGGCGCTGGATGCGTATGGCCCCATCACCGACAACGCGGGCGGCATTGCCGAAATGGCCGAACTGCCCAGCAGCGTGCGCGACATCACCGACCCGCTGGACGCCGTGGGCAACACCACCAAGGCCGTCACCAAGGGCTACGCCATCGGCTCCGCCGGCCTGGCCGCACTGGTGCTGTTTGCCGACTACACCCACAAGCTCGAAACCTATGGCCGGGCCGTGAGCTTTGATCTGTCGGACCCGATGGTCATCGTGGGCCTGTTCATCGGCGGGCTGATCCCGTACCTGTTCGGCGCCATGGCCATGGAGGCGGTGGGCCGCGCCGCAGGCGCCGTGGTGGTGGAGGTGCGCCGCCAGTTCAGCACCATCAAGGGCATCATGGACGGCACGGGCAA
Organism: Acidovorax sp. Root70; assembly: GCF_001428225.1. Lineage (NCBI taxonomy): Bacteria > Pseudomonadati > Pseudomonadota > Betaproteobacteria > Burkholderiales > Comamonadaceae > Acidovorax > Acidovorax sp. Root70. The sequence goes on along the minus strand of NZ_LMHQ01000002.1, from coordinate 158,575 downwards.
GCCCGAATACGGCAAGGCCGTGGACATGCTCACCACCGCCGCCATCAAGGAAATGGTGATCCCCAGCCTGCTGCCCGTGGTGGTGCCGATTGGGGTGGGCCTGCTGCTGGGCCCCAAGGCACTGGGCGGCCTGCTGATGGGCACCATCGTCACGGGCCTGTTTGTGGCCATCAGCATGTGCACCGGCGGCGGCGCGTGGGACAACGCCAAGAAGTACATCGAAGACGGCCACCACGGCGGCAAGGGCTCCGAGGCGCACAAGGCAGCCGTGACCGGCGACACCGTGGGCGACCCCTACAAGGACACGGCCGGTCCGGCCATCAACCCGCTGATCAAGATCATCAACATCGTGGCGCTGCTCATCGTGCCGCTGGTGGTCAAGTTTCATGGCGGGTAAAGCCTCCGCACCACCGTCAAAAAGGGGCCTTGGGCCCCTTTTTGACGCGTAATATTGCATCCACTACAGCAGCCACCGGTACCCAGTCCCACTGAAGATGGCCTTGACACCCACCGCCCCGACCGGCAGCCCCGCTGCACCCCAGCAGCGCATCGTCCAGATCGCGCTCACCCAGGCCCGGCCTGTGGTGGAGCGCGTCATCGAGACCACGCGCATGTCCCTGCAGTCGCGCCTGGACAGTGCCCGCACCCCCGGCGAGCACCACGCGATGCAGGAGGCACGCCAGCAGTTGATGCGGCTGGCATCGGTGATGGCAGAGCGCTACCCCGACGCACTGCGCAAGTCCCTGGACCAGGACACCGCACAGGGCGACGACAAGCCCACGCGCTCCCTGTTCACCGTGCACTTTGACGACCTCGAACTGATGGACGAGGCGCAGATCAACGACAGTGTGGAGCGCGCCCGCGCGCGGCAGGTGCTGATCTCTGCGGTGGAGGGGCCGTTGGCCGACCTGGACGCACTGGTGTGCGCCGCCCAAGGCCTGCCCAGGGTGCAGCCCGAGCACAACCCGCTGCGGCCCGACGTCTTTTTGCAGGCCCTGCAGTCCGTGGTGTCGCAGATGCAGGTCACGCCCCAAGTGCGCCACGACTGGATGGGGCTGATGGCCCAGGCACTGGGCGCCGAGCTGCGCAGCCTGTACCTGGCGCAAATCGACCAGCTCAAGCAAAGCGGCGTGAAGCCAGTGGGCTATGCCATGCGGCAGGCCACGGGCGAGGTGGTCTATGTGGCTCCCGCCGATGGAGGGGTGTCACCCGGTTTCGCGGCCGACAACGACCTGTCTTCTGCGTCAACCAGCACGAGCGACCCGCTGCTGACGCTGGATCGCCTGCGCCGTCTGCTGCTGGGCGAGTTCAACGAGGCACCCGCGCCTGCCGATGTGCATGCAGTCACCGGCGATAGCCAGGAATCGTTTGCTGACCGGTTTGCGCGCGAGTTCGAGCACGCGGCGGAAGGCCTGCCACCCATCGACCCACCGGCCACGGATTTTGCGATGACGGTGCCTGCAGCGTTTGAGGCGCTGCAAGAGATGAACCAGGTCGGCCAGATGATGGAACGCCTGGGCACACCGCGCGCGTCCGCTGGCAGCGGTGCAGACGGCAACCCTGCAGCCGCGCAGCGGCAGCAGGTACAGGGCCTGGGCCAGGCCTTGAGCATGGAGGTGGTGGCGCTGATGGTGGACAACATCGCACGCGACACCCGGCTGCTGTGGCCGGTGCAGCAGTTCATCCGCGCGCTGGAGCCTGCGCTGATGCAACTGGCGCTGGTCGACCCCCGCTTTTTCAGCCACAAGGAGCATGCCGCGCGCTGCCTGCTGCAGGACATCACCGACCGCAGCCTGGCCTTCAACAGCCCCGAAGCCCCGGGTTTCCAGAGCTTCATGCGGTCGCTCATGCACATTGCCGGCCCGCTGGCCACCGCCACCATCGACAGCGCCGACGACTTTGAGCAAGTGCTGCAGCAGCTGCACGCCAAATGGGCCGAGAAAGACCAGGCGCTCAAGCAGGAGCGCCAGCGCGCGATCGAAGCCCTGCAGCATGCAGAGCAGCGCCATCTGCTGGCCGCGCAGATATCGCGCGAGATCTGGCTGCTGCCAGACATCGGCAAAGTGCCCGACGCCATCTCGCGCTTTCTGCTGGGCCCCTGGGCCCAGGTCATGGCGGAGGCCCGTCTGTCCGTCAAGCCGGGCACGACCGACCCGGGCCGGTACCAGGAACTGGTGGATGCACTGATCTGGAGTGTGCAGCCCGGGCTGACACGTGCGAACACCGGCCAGCTCGCCCGCCTGCTGCCCAAACTGCTGCCCAAACTGCGCGAAGGCCTGGCGTCCATCGACTACCCAGCCGACCGCACGGAGGCGGTGTTTGAGCTGCTGATGCAACTGCACCAGCAGGCCTTCACACCCGGGCCGCGAGTGGCCGCGCCGTCCCCATCACCTGCGGCAGCTCTTGCGGCACCCGGCGCGGAGCCACCACAACCGGCCCCCCTGGACGAGGACGACCCCTGGGTGGCGCCCTCGGAAGCGAGGGAGTCAGGCTACATGGACGTCTCGCAGGCGCCCGAATCCGAAGAGGGCGATGCCGGCGCCGAGGCGGAGCCCAGCGTCGCAGCAGCCCTGTCTTTGCCCCCCGCCACCATCACCGTGGGTACCTGGGTCAACCTGCAGGTCGCCGGCCAGTGGGAGCGCACCCAGCTGTCCTGGATCGGCTCGCATGGCAACCTGTTCCTGTTCACCAGCGCCTCCGGCCGAACGCAGTCCATGACCCTGCGGCTGCTGGACCGGCTGCTGCAGCAAGGTGCCGTCCAGGTACTGGCCGAGCAGACCGTGGTGGACAACGCCCTGGACGCCGTGGCCCAGACGGCCATGCACAACAGCGTGGAAAGCAGGCACTGACGGCAACGTGCCGGATTTCACACACCGACACCTTGGAACTTGTACTTACCGCCTGCACAACAGGAGTGGTCAAACACCGCAGACGGTGATAACCTGTTTCCATCACTCCAAGGCTTTGCAGAATTCAGGGGAATTTGTCAGGGCCTTAGCCCGCTTTGGCGGGCTTTTTTCTGTGCGTCCCGCTTTGGCGGGTTTGGTTGCGGCTGTCCTGCGCCAACAGAAGCGGCAGCAGCGGTTCAGCGAGAAGTCGCCGCAGGCAGCCAGAGCGTCGCACGCATACCGCCCAATCCCGCAGGCTCCAGATCCAGCCGCCCCCCATACAGTGCCGCCAGCTCCTGCACGATGGCCAGGCCCAGCCCTGTACCAGGCACGGTTTCGTCCAGGCGCACGCCGCGTTCCAGCGCTTGCGCGCGTTGTGCGGGATCAATGCCGGGGCCGTCGTCCTCCACCGTGATCACCAGCTGGCGCTGCGCGGCATCCACGCCGAGGGGCAACGCCTGCGCTTGCAGCCGTACCGCAGACCGAGCCCATTTGCAGGCGTTGTCCAGCAAGTTGCCCAGCATTTCCTGCAGGTCCTGCGCCTCACCCGCGAAGAACAGCGGCGCCGGGGACGGATCGGCACTGATGTCCAGCCCCCGGTCTGCATGCACCTTGTTCATGACGCGTACCAGGCCTTCTACCACCGGCTGCAGCGCAGTGCGCTGCCCGGGCAGGTGTGCAGACGCGGCCACCCGCGACCGGGCCAGATGCCAGTCAATGTGCCGACGTGACACCAGCACCTGCTCACGCACCAGAGCCGCCAGCGCCGCACCATCAGCGGGTGGTTGCGCACGGGCCGCGTTCTCCAGCACCGTGAGGGGCGTTTTGAGCGCATGTGCCAGATTGCCCGCCTGCGTGCGCGCGCGCTCCACCACCTCGCCATGGCGGCGCAGCACGGCATTGAAGTCATCGACCAGTGGCTGCACTTCGGCAGGGAAGCTGCCTTGCAATTGCGAAGCCCGAGCCTCTTGCACGTCTTGCACCGCACGCTGCAGCGCCTGCAGGGGTTTGAGCCCTACGGCCACCTGCGCCCAGGCGGCCGCCGCCAGCAACACCAACAGCGCCGCGAGTGACAGCGCCAGCACCCCGGTAAACCGGGCCGTGGCCGCCTGCGTGGCCTGCAGGTCGGCGGCCACAATGAGGCGCCAACGGGCTTCATGCGTGCCTTCGGCGCGCACAGTGCGCTCCAGCACCAGCAAAGGCGCGCCCTGCGGGCCTGCCATCTCATGCACATGCACGGCGCCATCGCCCAACGCATCCACCTGCAGCGCCAGGCTGGTGTCCCACAACGAGCGCGAGCGCAGCACTCCGGCCCGCCCCTGCCCATCGGGTGCCATGGCGTCCACCTGCCAATACAGGCCCGAATAGGGCTTGAGCCAGCGCGGGTCCGACAGCGCCTCGGCGGCAATCACTGGCTGCCCCTGCGCATCAAACTCCAGGCGGGCCGTGAGCTGGTCCAGTTGCAGCTGCAGCGCGGCTTGAAACTGCTGCTGGACATGCTCGCGAAACAACCCGCTCAGCACCAGCCCAGCCAGCACCATGGCCACGGCCACCCCCGCCAGCGTGACGGCCAGCAGCCGCACCCGCAACGACCGGAGCCAGTGCACGGGCGGCGCAGGTAGCGTACCTGGCGCACTCATGGCGGCACCAGGCGGTAGCCCATGCCACGCACGGTTTCGATGCGGGCCGAAGCCTCTGGGGTAGCCGACGAACCTGCAGAGGGCGACATCTTTTTGCGCAAGCGCCCCACAAACACCTCGATGGTGTTCGAGTCCCGGTCAAAGTCCTGCGCGTAGATGTGTTCGGTCAGCTCCGCACGCGAGACCAGCACGCCGGGCCGGTGCATGAGGTAGTCGAGCACCTTGTACTCATGGGCCGTCAGCGTCACCGGCTGGCCCGCGCAGGTCACACGGCCGCTGCGGGTGTCCAGCGACCAGTCTCCGCACTGCAGCACGGCCGATGCCTGCCCGCTGGCGCGGCGGATCAGTGCACGAAGGCGCGCCAGCAGTTCTTCGAGGTGAAAGGGCTTGGTCAGGTAATCATCGGCACCGGCGTCGATACCCGCGACTTTTTCGTGCCAGTTGTCGCGCGCAGTGAGGATCAGCACCGGCATGTTGCGCCCGTCGGCCCGCCAGCGCTTGAGCACCGTGAGCCCGTCCACCACGGGCAGACCCAGGTCCAGCACCACAGCATCCACCGCCTCGGTCTCACCCAGAAACTGCGCATCGCGGCCGTTATCGGCCTCGTCCACGGTGTAGCCCGCGTCTTGCAGCGCGGTGCGCAGCTGCGCGCGCAGTTGCGTGTCGTCTTCTACCAGCAGGATGCGCATGGGGGTGTTGTGGTCGGAGGGGTGTCAGCGATTGTCCCGGCTTCGTGGCTGATCTTCGCGCGATTCTCGAGAACGCACGCCCAGCACCTCGGCGGTGCGCGCATCGAGCTTGACCTTGGTCAACTGTCCGGCAGGCGTCAGCAGCTTGATCTCGTAAATCCAGCGATCGCGCTCCTGCTCCAGCTCCACTTCCAGCACCTGTCCCGGCACCTCGCGCTGCAGGCGCTCCAGCACTGTGGGCAGCGGTAGCACCTGGCCCGCCTGCACAGCCTGCCGCGCCCGATCATGGTCATCCTTGCCGCTGGCCCAGGCAGACGGCACGGCCAGCACAGCAGCGCACAGCACACAGGCCGCCAGGCGCGAGCGCCGGGCAAAGCGGCCTGCAGAAGCGGGGTGAAGGGAGAAAAACATGGCTGCATTGTCCCGCGCGAAATCTGAACGACCGATGAACAGGCCTTTCACGCGCCGTTCAGGCAGGGATTTCAACAATGGCCCCACAAGACACAACCCACAAGGACCCTGGCATGACCTCCCTTCGCACACTGACCTTGGCCGCGCTCTGCGCACTGGCAGCTGCTGGCACGAGCCAAGCCGCCGACACCACAGCCACCCAACAGCTTGCCCACTGGAGCGCGCAGGCCGGCAGCCCCGGCAACGCCGACAAGGGCAAAGTGTTCTTCACCACCCGCCATGGCAGCGAGTGGTCTTGCGCGTCTTGCCACGGCACACCGCCCACCGCGCAGGGCAAACACGCCAGCACCGGCAAGCCGATCGCGCCCCTGGCACCAGCCTTCAACCCCAAGACCCTTACCGACACCGCCAAGGTGGACAAGTGGTTCCGCCGCAACTGCAACGACGTGCTGCGCCGTGAATGCACGGCGGTGGAAAAGGCCGATGTGCTGGCCTACCTCAACGCCCTCAAGCCCTGAGACCGACACCATGAAAAAACCTGCCCCCCTGCGACCTGCAGCCCTGGCCGCCGCTGCTTGCGCGCTGACCCTGCTGTCCCTCACCAGCGCCCACGCAGACAGCGGGCGAGCCATGCCCCGCAATGTGCCCAACGCCTACACGCAGGAATGCGCCTCCTGCCACACCGCCTACCCGCCCGGCCTGCTGCCCGCAGCGTCGTGGAACCGCGTGATGGCGGGCCTCGACAAGCACTACGGCACCGACGCATCGCTGGACGCGGCCACCGTGCGCCAGCTCAACCAGTGGTTGCAGGCCCACGCCGGCACCTACAAGCGCGTGAACGAAGAGCCGCCCGAGGACCGCATGACCCGCTCGGCCTGGTTTGAGCGCAAACACCGAAAGATCGAACCCGCCACCTGGAAGCTCGCCAGCGTGAAAAGCGCCGCCAACTGCGCGGCCTGCCACACGGGCGCAGACCAGGGGCAGTTTGACGAACACAACCTGCGCATGCCGGTAGGGCTGGATGCCCGTTCCCGCCGCGCCTGGAACGACTGAGAGCGGTGAACAGAACTCTTCTGGCGTCGTTGCTGTGTCTTGTCGTACTGACCGTACTGCCTGCGACACAGCGCCTCGCCAGAACCGCTTCGCTGAGCCCTGTTCGCCGCTCTCGATCTGCATTGAATCTGACCTGTATCCGATCAAGGAAAACACGATGAACAACACACCCACCCTCCATCCCGCCGATGCCTCGGCGCAACAGGCCCCCGCCAAGGCTCCCAGCCGCCGGGTGACCGATGCGCCCACGCGCATGTTCCACTGGCTGTTTGCACTGTGCTTTGCGGGTGCCTACGCCACGGCCGATGGCGAACACTGGCGGCTGCTGCACGTCACGCTGGGCTACACCATGGCGGGGCTGCTGGGCTTTCGCTTGCTGTACGGCATCGTCGGGCCGCGCACCTCGGGCCTGGGCCTGCTGTGGCGCAAGCTGGCAGGGGCACCCGCATGGCTGCGAGCCCTGCCCCAGGCCCCATCAGTCACGCAGATCAACTGGCGCCAGGGCCAGAACCTGCTGATGGCGCTGGCCATCGTGTTGCTGCTAGCGCTGGTGGTGCCCCTCACGCTCAGTGGCTACGCTACGTACAACGACTGGGGCGCTGCGCTCGGTGGTAACTGGATGGGCGAAGCGATGGAAGAAGTGCACGAGTTCTTCGGCAACGCCCTGCTGTTTGTGGTGTTGGCCCATATTGCGCTGATTGCTGGCTTGAGCGTGCTGCGCCGCAAGAACCAGGCCCTGCCCATGCTCACCGGCCGGGTGGAGGGCAAGGGCCCAGACCTGGTCCCGAAGAACCGCACCTGGCTCGCCGCCCTGCTGCTGATCGCAACACTGGCCTTTGGCGCCTGGCAGTGGCAGCAGTCGCCCAGCGGCTGGGTGGCCAACGGCACATCCACCGAACGCCAGCGGCACCACGATGACGACTGACGCCCAGCCCCACACCGAAGGAGCCACCCCATGAAAATCTACATGTGTGCCGTTTGCGGCTGGATCTACTACGAGGCCTCCGGCCTGCCCGACCATGGGATCGCGCCCAGCACACTCTGGGCCCATGTGCCCGACGACTGGCGCTGCCCCGAATGCAATGTTGGCAAGGCGGACTTTGTGATGTGCGAAGTGTGACGAAAGAACGCTGGCCGCAGGCCGCTGCGCCGCGTCAGGGCTGCAGACATCGGTGCGCGGTATAACCGTTACACCATTGCATCCTCTGTGCAACGCAGCCTCACGCCCAACATGCCACCTACCGACTCCCCCACCGGCCTCGACCCGGCCCTGGCCGCGCAGCGCCTGCGCGACGAGGGCCCCAATGAACTGGGCATCAGCCAGCGCCGCACTCTGCGCGACATGGCCTGGGACGTGGTCACCGAGCCCATGTTCCTGCTGTTGCTGGGCGCAGGCGCCATTTACCTCGCCATGGGCGATGCGCACGAGGCGCTGATCCTGCTGGGCTTTGTGGTCATCATCATGGCGATCACGGTGCTGCAGGAGCGCCGCACCGACAACGCGCTGAACGCCCTGCGCGACCTCTCCAGCCCCCGCGCGCTGGCATTGCGCGGCGGCACCCTGGTGCGCATTGCAGGCCGCGACGTGGTGCGCGAAGACCTGCTGATGATTGCCGAGGGCGACCGCATCCCGGCCGACGGCACGCTGCTGCAAGCCCACGAGCTGGCCGCCAACGAGTCGATGCTGACCGGCGAGTCCGAGCCCGTGGCCAAACAACCCGCCGACAAGGTGTTTGCGGGCACGCTGGTGGTCAGCGGCCAGGGCCTGTTGCAGGTCACCGCCGTGGGCCGCCACACCGAGCTGGGCCGCATTGGTCAGTCGCTAGACACCATTGCCCTGCAGGCCTCGCCGTTGCGCGAAGAGATGGCGCGGCTCACGCGCAAGCTGGTGGTCATCGGCCTGTCGCTGTGCGCGCTACTGGTGGCCCTGTTCTGGGCGTTGCGGGGCGACTGGCTGCAGGCGGTGCTGGCGGGCATCACGCTGGCCATGGGCGTATTGCCGCAAGAGTTGCCGGTGATCATGATCATCTTCCTGGCCCTGGCCGCGCGGCGGCTGGCGGCGCAGCAGGTGCTGACGCGGCGGCTCAACGCCATCGAGACGCTGGGCCAGACCACCGTGCTGTGCGTGGACAAGACAGGCACCCTCACCCAAAACCGCATGGCGGTGGCAGCGCTCTGCATTGCGGGCAAGGAGCTGGATGTGCAAAACCTGCCGGCTGCGGCGGATGGCAGCGCGCTGCCCGATGCCTTCCACGAACTGCTCGAATACGCTGTTCTGGCCAGCGAGATCGAACCGCACGACCCCATGGAGCAGGCCTTTCACCGCATGGCGGCGGACCATCTGGTGGACACCGAGCACCTGCACCCCGCATGGTCGCTGGCGCGCGAATACGAGCTGTCGCCGCAGCTGCTGGCCATGAGCCACCTGTGGCGCGACGGCATCTCGGCACACGACACGGTGGCCACCAAGGGCGCGCCCGAAGCCGTGGCCGACCTTTGCCACTTGCCCGACGCCGAGCGCGCCGCCGTCAGCGCCCAGGCCGCGCGTCTGGCCGACCGGGGCCTGCGGGTGCTGGGTGTGGCCAAGGCCAGGCACCGCACGCAAGACACCTGGCCCGACGCCCAGCACGACTTTGACTTTGAATGGCTGGGCCTGGTAGCCCTGGCCGACCCGCTGCGCCCCGAGGTACCCCAGGCCGTTGCACAGTGCCGCCAGGCGGGCATTCGCGTGGTGATGATCACCGGCGACCACCCCCGCACCGCACGCGCCATTGCAGCCCAGGCGGGCATCGCCAACGACCGTGTGATTACCGGCGACGAGCTGGCCCACATGCCGCCGCAGGTGCTGGCCGACCAGGTCCGGCAGGTCAGCGTGTTTGCACGCATCAAGCCGCACCAGAAGCTGGCACTGGTCGAAGCCCTCAAGGCCCAGGGCGAGGTGGTGGCCATGACCGGTGACGGCGTGAACGACGCCCCCGCCCTCAAGGCCGCCCACATCGGCATCGCCATGGGCCAGCGCGGCACCGATGTGGCGCGCGAGGCCGCGGCCCTGGTGCTCCTGCACGACGACTTCGCGGCCATCGTGCTGGCGATTCACCGGGGGCGGCAGACCTTTGCCAACCTGCGCCAGGCCATGGTCTACACACTGGCGGTGCACGTGCCCATCATCGGGCTGGCGCTGCTGCCGGTGCTGTTCGGGCTGCCGCTGGTGCTGGCGCCGCTGCACATCGCGTTTCTGGAGCTGGTCATCGACCCCGCCTGCTCCATCGTGTTCGAGGCCGAAAAAGGCGCTGCCGACCTCATGCAGCAGCCGCCCCGCGCGGCCGACGAGCCACTGCTGTCCGCCCGCCACATCCTGCTGAGTGTGCTGCAAGGCAGCGTGGTGACGGCCGCCGTGGTGGGCCTGTACGCCTGGCTGTTGAGCCAGCCCGCACATGCCGCCACCGCCAGCACGGCCGCGTTTGTGGTGCTGGTGGCCGCCAATGCCGCACTCATCCTGCCCAGCCGCAGCAGCAAGACGGGCTGGCGCAGCCTGTGGACAGGCCTCACCCCGGTCAGCCTGTGGGTAGCGGGCGGCACGCTGGCCGCGCTGGCGGCCATCAGCACCGTGCCGTGGCTGGCCAATGCTTTCCGGTTTGTGCCGCTGTCGCCCCTGCACTGGTTCATGGCCTTGCTGGCCGGGCTGCTGCTCACGGTGGTGTTTGCTGCCAACAAGCGGTGGCTGCAGCCCGCGGCACCGGCGCTCCATCCTTCACCCGCCTGACTCTGCCCCACACCATGCCCATCGTCCTGGATTCACTCGACCATGTCGTCCTCACCGTCGCCAGCATCGACAAAACCATTGCGTTTTATGAGCGTGTGCTGGGCATGACCGCGCGGGAGTTCAAGCCCCAGCGGTACGCGCTGCACTTCGGCGCGCAAAAGATCAACCTGCACGAAGTGGGCACGGTGGTGGACCCCAATGTGCGCCACGCGACGGCGGGCTCGGGCGACCTGTGCTTTCTCACCCGGATGCCGCTCGAAGACGTCATCGCCCACCTGCAGGCCGAAGGCATCGCCATCGTGCAAGGCCCGGTGGGCGCAACGGGCGCACGCCATCGGCTGCGCTCGGTCTATATCTACGACCCGGACGACAACCTGATCGAGATTGCCAACGAGGTGTGAGGCGCTCGCTGCGCGGGCAGCAGTAAGCACTACCCCAACAGATTCAAAACTCCGCAGAGATCGCCGCCCGCAACAACGTGGAAGCGGGCTCCACCAGCTCTTGCAGCTGCCCGGCCCGGTCCTGCTCGATGGAGTGCAGCACCATCTCGTTGATGCCCCCCACCACGGCCATGGCCATCATGGGTTGCAGCGGGGCCTTGCGTTTGCGCTCGCCCGGGCGGTTGTTCACCACGTCCAGCATCAGGTCAGCCAGTTGCTGGTTGGCGCGGCGGCGCGCGGCCAGGCCCGTGGGGCCCAGGCCCAGGATGTCGATGAACAAGGTGCGCAGCAGCACGGGGTTGCGCGCCAGCACCCAAAAGTAGGCCGCCATGGCCTGCTCCACCTGGGCCTCCCAGTCACTGTGCGGATCAATGGCAGCGCGCAGCACCGCAATGGCGTTGCCGCTGGCCGCCTCGTACAGTGCGGTCAGGCATTCGGCCTTGTCGGCAAAGTTTTCATAAAAAGTGCGGCGCGACACGCTGGCTTCGCGCACGATGTCGGCAATGGTGGTGTCGGCATAGCCCTTGGCGGCCACGGCGCGCGCCATGCCTTCCAGCAGGCGGGCGCGGTGTTCGGTGCCTGCAGCGGGTGCAGCGGGTGCAGCAGTTGGGGCGGTGACTTCACTCATGGAGGCAGATCGCAAGGCAGAAAATTCAACGAGGTACTTGACAGTACCACAGTGGAGCTGCATCATACAAATCCAATCGGTACTACCAAGTACCAAACCTGTGCACCACCGTGCGCCCCCCCTTGCGCTAGGAGCCTTCTTCATGACCGAACTCGTTGTCCGCCGCCTGCTGATCGACCTGGAGACGCCGTTTGCGCGCCACTGGTGTGGTGGCGACGCGTTTCGCTCGGCGCTGTTCAATGCGCTGTCGATGAGCTTTCCGGTGGGCGAGCAGTTCTTTATCGACGCCGTGCGTGACGGCCACAAGGCCCTGCCCCCTGACCAACAGGCGCAGTTTGCCGACGAGGTGCGCGGCTTTATCGGGCAAGAGGCCACGCACCGCCGCATCCACGCGCTGTTCAACGGCCACCTCGACCAGCAGGGCCTCGCCAACGAATGGGCCCCGCGTGCGCAAGAGCGCATGAAGCTGTTTGCAGGCGCCGGCCCGCGCCATCCGCTGGCCGTGACCGCTGCCAACGAGCACTTCACCGCGCTGCTGGCCGAATGGCTGCTGGCCCACCCCGAGGTGCTGCAGGGCGCCGAGCCACGCCTGGCCACCATGTGGCAATGGCACTGCGCCGAAGAGTCCGAGCACAAGAACACCGCCTTCGACCTCTACCAGGCGCTGGGCGGCAACCATGAGTGGCGCATCACCTGGTTCCGCCGCATCACGGTGGTCTTCCTCGGCGATGTGCTGCGCCAGACGGTACTGAACCTGCGCCGCGATGGCTCGCTGTGGAAATGGAGCACCTGGACCAGCGCCGCACGCACGCTGTTCGGCAAGGGCGGCCTGGTGCGTGAGACCTGGCGCCCCTGGCGCGAATACCTGCGCCCCGACTTTCACCCCAGCCAGCACGGCACCGACCTGTCGGCACGCTGGCTGGCAGAGCACAGCAACGCCTACACCCCCGTGGGTGCGCGCTGACAACCACGACCTGACACCATGACCCATCCCACCACGCCCCGGCACACAAGCCGGGCAGGCGCGGCTTTGCTCTGCCTGTTTGCATCGACCGCCTTGGCCCCCTTGACCCTGCTGCCCCTGCAGGCCCACGCTGGTCCCCTGGCATTTGATGCCGCTCTGCAGCAGCTGCAGCAGCGCTCAGACCAGCTGGCCGCATCGCGCAACGCCGTCGAAAGCGCCGAGCTGCGCCGCGACGCCATGCAGCGCCTGGGCGGCCCGGTGGTCAACCTGAGCGGCGCCGCCTACACCTACAACGCCAACCTGGACGTGGACCTGAACCCACTGAACCGCGCCCTGCCCGGCGTGCTGTCGCAGCTGCCGCCCCAGCTGGCGGGCTCACTGGCCCAGTTGCCCCACCTGCCGTCCAGCTACACGCTCAACCGCAGCAAGAGCGACACCACGGCCTCGGTCTCCGCCATCTGGCCCATCTACATGGGCGGCGCCAGCAATGCCGCTCGGGGCCTGCTGGATGCCCAGGCGCAAGAGGCCCAGGCCGACGCCACCAAAACCAGCCACGAGGCCACCACCTTGCTGGTGCAGCGTTACTTTGGCGCCCAGCTGGCGCAGCGCGCTGCCGTACTGCGCGAATCGGCCCTGGCGACCATCGAACAGCACGACGCTGCCGCGCAGAAGATGCTGGACGCTGGCGTGATTGCACGCGTCGAACGCCTGCAGGCCCGCTCCGCGCTGGAAGAGGCTCGCCGCAATGCCCGCAAGGCCCGCGACGATGCCGAGCTGGCCGCCACGGCGCTGACCCGCACGCTCAAGGCGTCCGACCCCGTCACGCCCACCAGCCCTCTGTTTGTACTGAGCCAGCCGGTCGAGCCCCTGCCCCACTTCATCGACACCGCTTTGGCCCACCACCCGGGCTTGGACAAGGTGGCCGCCAAGAAAGAACAAGCCACGCAACTGCACGCCGCCCAGGAGGCACTGCGCAAGCCCCAGGTGTTCGCGTTTGGCCAGCGCCAGCTCAAGACCGGCCGCGACGCCGACTGGGTGGCCGGGGTGGGCGTGCGCTGGACGCTGTGGGACTCCATCGACCGCAACGCGCTGGCCGAATCGTCCAACCGCCAGATCGAGCAGGCGGAGCGCACTGGCGCACAGGCGCAGAACGACATTGCCCTGCTGGTGGAAAAGCGCTGGCTGGCCCTGGAGCAGGCGCGCCGCGCCTACTTTGCGCTGCAGCCAGGGCTGGAGCTGGCCGACGAAGTGCTGCGCCTGCGCATCTCGGGCCTGAAGGCGGGCACCAGCACCACGCTGGATTTGATCGACGCGCAGGTCAACCAGGCCAAGGCCCAGACCGAACGCGCCCAGGCCGCCCACGACTACGTGAAGGCGCTGGCCGACCTGCTGGAGGCCTGCGGCCTGTCGGAAGACTTTGGCAAATACATGGCGCGCGCTGATGTGGTGCGGGTGGAATGAGTAAAGGTGGAACGAACATGAGCAAGAACAACAGCAAAAAGACAGCCGTGATCGGCACCGTGGCCTTTGTGGCCGTGGCAGGCTTTGTGGGCTTTGGCCTGTGGAAGGCCTCGCAGCCTGCGCCCGAAGTCTTTCAGGGCCAGATCGAAGCGCAAGAGGCCGACATCGCCCCCAAGGTCACCGCGCGCATCGCGCAGATCCTGGTGAAGGAAGGCGACCAGATCGCCGTGGGCGCACCCCTGATCCGCATGGACAGCCCCGAGGTGAAGGCCAAGCTGGCACAAGCCACCGCCGCCCAGGAGGCCGCCCAGGCCGTGGCTGCCAAGGCCGAAAGCGGCGCCCGCCCGCAAGAGGTGGAGATGGCCCGCCTGAACTGGCAACGCGCTGTGGCCGCTGCCGACCTGGCCGAGTCCTCCTTCAAACGCGTGGACGGCTTGGCCCGCGAGGGCCTGGTGGCGGCGCAAAAACGCGACGAGGCCGAGGCCAACTTCAAGGCCTCGCGCGACCAGGCGCTGGCCGCCAAGGCCCAGTACGACCTGGCCCGCGCCGGTGCGCGCAGCGAAGACCGATCCGCCGCCAGCGCCCAGGCGCGCCAGGTGGCGGGCGTGGTAGCCGAGGTGCAAGCGGCCCAGGCCGAGACGGAGCTCAAGAGCCCCGTCGCCGGCGAAGTAGCCAAAGTACTGGCCCGCACCGGCGAGCTGTCGCCCCAGGGCGTGGCCGTGGTCACGGTGGTGGACCTGAAGGACCAGTGGGTGGTGCTGAACGTGCGCGAAGACCGCCTGCAGCGCTTTGCCATCGGCAACGAGTTCGACGCCACCCTGCCCGCGCTGGGCGGAAAAACCGTGAAGTTCAAGGTCTACCACACGGCCGCGCTGCCGGACTTTGCCACCTGGCGCGCCACGCGCGCAGGCCAGGGCTTTGACGCCCGCACGTTTGAAGTGCGCGCGCGCCCGGCGGCCCCCATCGAAGGCGCACGCCCCGGTATGACGGTGCTGGTGCAGTGACATGCGCCTGATGCACAGAGATTTCACCAAAAAGTGCCGGTAGCGCTAGTGCAATATGCGCAAACAGCTATGAATTCAATAGCAAACAGCTTCCACCGCGAGGCCCGCCGCCTGGCGGCCGACCCGTGGGACCTCGCCATGGTCACCTGGGTGCCGCTGCTGGGCGTGGCGCTCTTGTGGTGGATCTTCTCGGCCGGCCTGCCGCGCCACCTGGCGGTGGGCGTGGTGGACGACGACCACTCCAGCCTGTCGCGCCAGCTGGTGCGCATGCTGGACGCCACGCCGGGCGTGCAGATCACCCAGCACTTCACCAACGCGGCCGAGGCCGAACGCGCGCTGCGGGCGGTGGACGTGTACGCCGTGGTCTCCATCCCGCGCGACTTTGCGCGCACCGTGAAGGAAGGCCGCGCCGTGCAGGTCACGCTGCTGCACAACGCGCAGATGTCCACCCACTCGGGCCTGCTACAGCGCGATGTGCGCACGGCCGTGGGCACCTTGTCGGCGGGTATCGAAATGGCCGCACGCAACAAGCGCGGCGAAAGCGCCCAGGCCGTGCACGTGAGCATGGAACCCATCCACACGCAGATGGTGGCGCTGTTCAATGTGTCCAGCAATTACGAGCAGTTTCTGGGTGCTGCGCTGATCCCCGCCCTGCTGCACATCCTGGCCATGACGGCTGGCGCCTGGACGGTGGGCCGCGAACTGCGCGACCGCACGCTGGGCGAATGGCTGGGCGCAGGGGGCTGGGTGCGCACTGCGGGCGCGCTGGCCGGCAAGCTCGCCCTGCCCTGGGTGTCTCTCACGCTGGTGGGCCTGCTGGCGCTGGTGGGCATCACCTGGGGCCGGGGCTGGCACCCGCCGGGCAACCTGTGGTGGGTGGCTGCGGCGCTGGCACTGCTGATGGCGGTGTCGATCGCCGCAGGCGCTGCGCTGGCGGGCATCACGCGGTCGCTGCGCACTGCGCTGTCGGGTGCGGGTTTTTTTGCAGCACCGGCGTTTGCGTTCAGCGGCGTGGCCTTCCCACTCGCGGGCATGCCCAGCAGCGCCCGCGCCTGGGCCGAGGCCATGCCGTTCACACACTACATCCGTCTGCAGATCGAGCAGCTGCAAATGGGAGCGCCCGTGGCCACCAGCGTATCGACCGTCGTGGCGCTGATCCTCGCCACTGCCGTGCTGTGGCTGCTGGGCGCCACCGCACTCACGCTGGCGCACCAGCGCCCCGACACGTGGGGAGGCCGCTGATGAACACGACAACACAACCCGAGCCCGTGGCAACTCCCTCGCAGCGAGGCCTGCTGGGCGCCTGGCTGCACGCGCTGGCCACCATGGTGCGCGACAAGGGCGTGCTGCTGCTGTTGGTGGGCGCGCCTGTGCTCTACGGCTTTTTCTACCCCTGGTTCTATGCCGACGAGGTGCTGACCCGAGTCCCCGTGGCTGTCGTGGACTTGGACCACACCAGCCTGTCGCGCCAGATCACCCGCTTTGCCGACGCCGACCCGCGCATCGAGGTGCATCTGGTCACCGGTAGCGAGCGCGAGGCGCAGGAGGCCCTGTGGCGCGGCGAGATCGAGGGCTATGCGGTGATCCCAGCCGGGCTCAAGCGCAACGTGGTGCGCGGCGAAAACGCCGTGGTCAGCATCGAGGCCAACGGCGCCTACGCGCTGCTGAACAAGGCGGTGCAATACGGCTTTGCGGAAGCCGTCGGCACGGTGTCTGCCGGGGTCGAGATCCGCAAGCTGCAGGCCAGCGGCCAGAGCGCCCCGCAGGCCCGCGCCAGCCGCGCGCCGGTGCAGCTGCAGATGGTGGCGCTGTTCAACCCTACCGAAGGCTACGGCAGCTTTGTGGTGCCCGCCGTGGCGCTGCTCATCCTGCAGCAAACCCTGCTGATGGGCGCTGCGATGCTCACCGGCACCTGGGTCGAAAGCGGCCAGCACCGCGCAAGCGCCACCACCTGGCTGGGCCGACTGCTGGCGCTGTGCACACTGGGCTGGGCCAGTGGCCTCTTCTACTTCGGGTGGATCTTTGTGCTGCACGACTACCCGCGCGGTGGCAACCCGCTGGGCGCGCTGGCGCTGCTGGCCTGCTACATCCCGGCCATCGCGGCACTGGGTGCGCTGCTGGGCCTGTGGTTTGGCAACCGCGAACGCGCGCTGCAGATGCTGCTGTTCACCACACTGCCCATCGCGTTCGTCGCAGGCTTCTCGTGGCCGGTGGAGGCCCTGCCCGAGCCGCTGCAGTGGCTGCGCTGGCTGCTGCCCAGCACCTCGGGCGTGCAGGCGTCGCTGCGGCTCAACCAGTTGGGGGCACCGCTGTCTGCCGCGTTGCCCTACCTGTGTGCGCTGGTGGCGTTAGGGGCAGCGTGCGCAGGGGCTGTGCTGGCCCTTGCGAGGCCTTCAAGTCCCGATGCGCGGCAGTGAACGAGCAGAGCGCAAAAGCAGCGCTTACTGAGGATGGGCGGCAGCCTGTTGCCCGGTACGCAGGCGCACCGGGCCGCTGCGCTCCTCCACCGCCGCCTGCACTTCCTTGCGCAGGCCCAGGGCAAACGCCCATTCGGCCACCACAAACAGGGGGCCCACGATGAGGCCCACAAGGTCATCCACAAAAGCGGGCTTGCGGCCTTCGTAGTAGTGGCCCACGAACTGGATCACCCAGCCCACGGCAAACAGGCCGATGCCCGTGGCCAGCCACACGCCCAGGGTCTGGGCGGCCACCCATTGCCCGCCCACCAGCATGGCCGCCAGCAGCGCGGCCATGGCCAGGCCAAAGCGCATATCAAGGCGGAAGTAGAAGACGCTGGCCGCCAGCGCAGCCAGCAGGGCCGGGCTCACTGGCACCGCGCCCACCATCCAGGTCGGGCGCGACAGCAGGATGGCGACCGCAAACATGATCATGGGCACGCCCACAAAATGGGTGTGGATGTTGCGCGGGTCGCGGTGGTAGTCGGCGTATTGGGAGAGGTGGTCGATCAGGGTTTTCATGGGTGTCTCCGGCATGTGTTTTGCGCAGCATCAATACTCGCTCTGGGGCCGCGCCAGCGTCTGTCGTGCAGACGACAAAACCCCCGCTGCCCTCCAGCCCCGTTCACTCGCATTCCCATGTCCACCGCTTCTGCCTATTTACCCGTCCTCCAGACTGGCCGCTGGTTTGCCCACCTGCCGCCCGACTTTGCCCAGCCGCTGATTGCCATGGCGCAGTTGCGCCATCTGGCAACGGGCGAGGTGCTGTTCCGGCGTGGTGATGCGCCCTGTGGCCTGTATGCGGTGGTGCGCGGCGCGGTCAGCATCTCGGGCACCCGGGGGCGGGCCGATGAGGCGCGTGCGGCACTGCTGATCCGCCTGGAGCCGCCGCACTGGTTTGGCGAGATCTCGGTGTTTGACAACTCGGCCCGCACGCACGATGCGCAGGCCACCGAGCCCACGACCCTGGTGCACATCCCGCACGAACGGCTCCAGCACTGGCTGCAGGCCCACCCGCAGCACTGGCATGCGCTGGCCTTGCTGATGACCGACAAGCTGCGCTCGGCCTTCGTGGCGATGGAAGAGCTGGCGCTGTTGCCCGCCCCGCAGCGCCTGGCACGGCGCCTGGTGATGATGGCAGAGGGCTACGGGCAGTGGACGGCCGAAGGACAGTCGCGGCGGGTGATCGAGATATCGCAGGAGCAGCTGTCGCTGATGCTGGCGATCTCGCGCCAGACCACCAACCAGATCCTCAAGGACCTGGAGTCGCGCCAGCTGGTGCGCGTGCAGCGCGGCGAGGTGGAGATTCTGGACCTGGCCGGCCTGCGGGGCGCTTGCGCCTGATTACTATCAAATCAGTAGCAAACAAGGCATGTTGCACTAGCGCATCGGCGTGTTTCTACACAAATACTAAGCACACATTCCATTTCCGGGCAAAATGACGGCCATGCAACTGAACTACATCGCCAACGCCTCGGTGCCCTCGTCTTCGGGCCGCACGATCCCCGTGATCGACCCGTCCGACGGCCAGCCCTTCGACGAGATCCAGCGCAGCAACGCCGACGACATCGACGCGGCGGTGCATGCAGCCCGCCAGTGCTACAACGCGGTGTGGCAGAAGTTGGCCCCGGTGGAGCGCGGCCGCCTGCTGCAAAAGCTCTCGGCCAAGATCCTGGAGCATGCAGACGAGCTGACGGCGCTGGAGCAGCGCGACTGCGGCAAGCCCACCAAGCAGGCGCGCGCCGACGCCATTGCGCTGGCACGCTACTTCGAGTTCTACGCCGGTGCGTGCGACAAGTTCCACGGCGAGACCATTCCCTACCCCGACGGCTACAGCGTGCTGACCTGGCGCGAGCCCCACGGCGTTACGGGCCATGTGATCCCCTGGAACTATCCTATGCAGATCTTTGGCCGCAGCGTGGGCGGCGCCCTGGCGGCGGGCAATGTGTGCGTGGTCAAGCCGGCCGAAGACGCTTGCCTGTCGCTGATCCGTGTGGCGCAGCTGGCAGCCGAGGTGGGGTTCCCCGCCGGGGCACTCAACATCGTCACCGGCTACGGCCATGAAGTGGGCGACGCGCTGGCGCGCCACCCCGGCATCGACCACATCAGCTTCACCGGCAGCCCCAAGATCGGCACGCTGATCCAGCAGGTGGCGGCCGAGCGCCACTGCCCCGTGACGCTGGAGCTGGGCGGCAAAAGCCCGCAGATCATCTTTGCAGACGCTGACCTGGACGCCGCCATCCCCGTGGTCATCAACGCCATCGTGCAGAACGCCGGGCAGACCTGCTCGGCCGGCTCGCGCGTGCTGATCGACTCGCTGATCTACGAACCGCTGCTGGAGCGCCTGGGCAAGGCGTTTGAAAAGCTGCGCGTGGGCCCCGCTGCCATGGACCTGGACGTGGGCCCGCTGATCCGCCAGACGCAGCAGCAGCGCGTGTGGGACTTCCTGTCGGACGCGCAGGTTGCAGGCATCCCCATGGTGGCCCAGGGCGTGGTGGTGGACGAAGCGCCCGAGACCGGCTACTACCAAGCCCCCACCTTGCTGCGCGATGTGCCCGTGGGCCACCGCTTGGCGCAGGAAGAAGTCTTCGGTCCGGTGCTGTCAGCCATGGCTTTCCAGGACGAAGACCACGCGGTGGAGCTGGCCAACGCCACGCAGTTCGGCCTCGTCGCAGGCATCTGGACACGCGACGGCGCGCGCCAGTTCCGCATGGCCAAGCGGGTGCACAGCGGCCAGGTGTTCATCAACAACTATGGCGCCGCAGGCGGCGTGGAGCTGCCGTTTGGCGGCGTCAAGTCCAGCGGCTATGGGCGCGAAAAGGGCTTTGAGGCGCTGTACGGCTTCACCACTCTGAAGACCGTTGCCATCAAGTACGGTTGAAGAAGCATTGCAGGGTGTCTCGCCCGCGCGCGACGGCGCGGGCTGCCCCCGCTAACCTTGGCTGCTTCTGCACGACGATTTTTTCTCCTCCATGCCCCTGAGTCCCCCCGCCCCCCGCACCCTGAAGCATGTCCGCCGGGTCAACTACCAGGGCTTTGAACGCGACGATGGCCTGTGGGACATCGAAGGCGAGCTGCATGACAGCAAGGCCTACGACGCCACCTCCTTTCGCGACCCCACCAAGCAGCGCCTGGCGGGCGAGGCCATCCACCACATGTGGCTGCGCGTGACCGTGAACCGCCAGCTGGTGGTGCAGGCCATCGACGTGGCCATGGACTCGCACCCGCTCAAGGGCTGCACCGAGGCCCAGGCCGCGCTGCAGCGCATGGTGGGCTGCAGCATGGCGCGCGGCTGGCGCCAGGCCATCCAGAAGCACCTGGGCGGGGTGGCCAGTTGCACCCATTTGCGCGAGCTGCTGTTCAACCTGGCGACAGCGGCCTTCCAGTCGGTGCCTGCAGTGTTTTCGTCTGCCAACCCGGACGAGCCGCCGCGCCACCTGGGCCACTGCACGGGCTGGGACTTCAACGGCAACGGCGTGAAGGAATACTTTCCGCAGTTTTATGGCCGGGAGCCCAAAGCACCCGCGCCACCACCGGCGGCCGCTGCTGAAAATTCAGCCCCATTGGGCTCTGGCGCCTGATAGACAAGCGCTAGTAGCTATCATTTTGACAAATCTCACCCCCCAACCTATCGGAGACCCCTCATGCGCGTGCAGAACAAATCCATCATCGTCACCGGCGCAGGCAACGGCATCGGCGAAGGCATTGCCAAGCGCCTGGCGGCCGAGGGCGGCCAGGTCATCGTGAACGACATCAACGAGGCCGGTGGCCAGCGCGTGGTGGCCGAGATCACCGCCGCTGGCGGCAAAGCCGCCTTCTTCAAGGCCGATGTGACGAATTCCGCCCAGGTAAAGGCGATGGTGGATGAGGCCGTGCGCCTGTACGGCCGCCTGGACGTGGTGGTGAACAACGCGGGCTGGACGCACCGCAACCGCCCCATGCTCGAAGTGAGCGAGGAAGAGTTCGACAAGGTCTATGCCATCAACATGAAGAGCATCTACCTGAGCGCCATCCACGCCGTGCCCGCGCTGCGCCAGGCGGGTGGCGGCAGCATCATCAACATCGCCTCCACCGCCGGGCTGCGCCCCCGCCCGGGCCTGACCTGGTACAACGGCTCCAAGGGCGCCGTCATCATCACCAGCAAGTCCATGGCGGCCGAGCTGGGCCCCGACAACATCCGCGTGAACTGCATCAACCCCGTGTTCAACCCCGACACGGGCCTGGCTGCCGAGTTTGCAGGCGGCCCGGTGGACGAGGCGCGCCGCGCCAAGTTTTTGGCCACCATTCCGCTGGGCCGCTTCTCCACCGCGCTCGATGTGGCCAATGCCGCGCTGTACCTGGCCAGCGACGAAGCGTCGTTCATCAGCGGCGTGTGCATTGAGGTGGATGGCGGGCGCTGCGTGTAAGCAAGCAAGCGCCCCGGGGCGCTGGCAAGCCACCGCCACATCGCGTTGCGCCCCAATCCGCACCAGGGCAGTGCGAATTGATTTGACGGCCTGGGAGCCGCTGCCTATAGTGCCTCCGATGTTTGCGAGCCACGCCCCCGCCACAGCTGCCAGCGCCACCGCGCCGCTGCGCCGTTGCGCGCGCTCGCAGGCCACGCTCCAGGCCGGTGACCGCGCTCTCTGCACCCTTGCTGCAGATTCCTGAGCCCGGCGACACCCCTCCCCTCCGCATTCTTTTCGCGCACCTCCTGTCGCCGGGCCCCACGCCCAGCGCCAGCTTGCGCCTTGGCCACGGCCGGGGCGCGGACGTCAGGAGTGTCCATGCCCCCGTTCCCTTCGGGCGAGATTTCGCTCGCCCCGTGCGCGCCCGCGCACCCACTTGCTGCCCCTGCGCTCCCGCGCGAGGGTTCTGTCGATCAGGCCATCACCCACGCAGCCGCCACCGCCGACATCACCCGCCAGTTCATCCGTGCAAAGCAGCCCTGCGCCGACGGCTACCGCTGGTACCTGCGCCGCCAGGAAGGCGCCAGCAACTACCAGGCGCTGCTGGACGACCTAGTGCGCGAGGGCCGCGTCGAAGACGCTTGCTGGATGCTGGACCAGTTCGGCCCCACCAACGATGTACTGGAGGTGGACCACCTGGAGGCCGACGCGCTGGTGTTTGCCGGCAGCGTGCGCTGCCGGGGCCATGCGGACGTGGAGGGTGTGCTGCGCACCGGCCGCAGCCTGAGCGTGCTGGGCGGCCTGCGGGTGGGCGGTGCACTGCGCGTGGGCGAAGACCTGCGCGTGGCGGGCGCGGTGCGCTGCGAGGGCAGCGCACGGCTGCTGGGCGACGCCCGCGTGGGCTGGTCGCTGACCGTGGCGCAGCGGCTGCAATGCACGGGCAGCCTGCGCGTGGGCGGAGAGCTGGACTGCGGCGCCGCTGCCCACATCGGCGGCCACTGCAGGGTGGCCCGGGATCTGCGGGTGGTGGGCGACCTGGACTGCAGCGGCGGCATCAAGGTGGGTGGCCACCTGCAAGCCAATGCCGCTGTGCAGGCCGCCCGAGGCATGTGGGTAATGGGCGATGTGGACTGCAAGGGCCACCTGCAGGTGGGCTGGGGGGTGCGGGCCGGTGGGCACATTCACGCCGGTGGCGCCATCCGCGCCGGTGAGAGCCTGTGGGCAGGCGAGACCATTGCAGCGGGCGAGGCTTATGGGGTGTATGCAGGCCTGGTCGTGCCACTGCCCGACTGGCCCCACAGCGCCAGGGTGTGCGCCCGCGAACAGCCATCGCGCCTGATCAGCGGCTGCTGGTCTGATGAACAGGGAATCACACCATGACAGACGCCCCCCGCGCTTGCCCACTGCCGAGCAATCGACTGCGCACCGCGCCTTGCATCCCAACCCGGCAAGGTAGCTATGCAGCCCCAGAAGTATTGCGAACAGGCTCTGCGCTGTACCAGCCTTTGGTTGGCCAGCCCAGGCTTCAGCCCAGCACTTCGCGCAGGGCGGCTTCGTACAGGCCGGTGAGCTTGTCCATCACGCTCAGCAAACGCTCGCTGGTGGTCGCCACCGCGTTCAGCCCTGCGTCATCGGCGGGGCGGCGCAGGGCCGATTCAAAGAACAGCCACTGCGAGTCGGCCAACTCCAGCTCGTTGCGGATGGCGGTGGTGGACACCGGCGCCGCCTTCAGCGTCTGCAGCGCCTGGCGGAAATCGGCCGCGTCGGACGCCAGCTGGGCCTGCACCACCTTGGACTCCACCTTGGCTGCATGCAGAAAATAGTTCTTGGCCAGGCGCTGCGACAGCATGCGCTGGCGGCCCGCAAGGTTGACCAGGCGGGCACTGGGGGCCGGGGCCATTTTCTCGATGGACTCGGTCACGGCCTGTGCAATCAGCAGCGTGCGGTCGGCCTGCTCGGAAGCCGCCACCACCAACGCAGTCTGGGTTGCTGGCGCAGCAGTCAGCTGGTTGAGCAATGCAAACTGCTTTTGCACCTCGGCCAGCTGGCGCCCCACATCGGCCGGCCACTGCCCCGACTGCGTGCCCTTGGCCAGCTCGCTGCTGCCCGACAGGGCCATCTTGCGCGCCAGTCCCATCACATCCACGGCAGCGCCAGGCAGCACCTGCAGGTACTGCTGGCAATAGGCCTTGGCCATGCGTTGCGATAGCGCACGGAACCAGCCCGCATAGTTGATGGCCCCCGACAGCCCCATCTGCGCCTGCGCGCTCAGGGCCCAGGTAGGCAGAAGGACGCCCGCCGCGACCCATTGAACAGCCACGCGGCGCTGGCATGGCATGGCATCGGCTGAAAATTCGCGCGTCAACATGGCAATCCCCTTGAAATCGGATGCCCATATTGTTGCGACGCACCATCCAAAGCGCACTGCGCCATGTCAAAGGCAAGCACACCCACGCCGGGGCAAAACTTGACCGCGATCAACTCCGCGTGCAGGGGCATACCCCCTTAGCACAGGCCCATGCGGCAAAATCGCGCCATGGCCGAACGTGTGATTCCTCTGGTGGACCAACGCATCGCCGCTCTGGCGGCGCGGGTGCCCACGCTCCCCGTAGCCCCCACGGGCCAGCTCACCGACACCCGAGGCCGCCCGCTGCGCGACCTGCGCATCAGCGTGACGGACCGCTGCAACTTCCGCTGCAACTACTGCATGCCCAAGGAAGTGTTCGACAAGGACTACCCCTACCTGCCGCATGGCGCACTCCTGAGCTTTGAAGAAATCACGCGGCTGGCGCGGCTCTTTCTGGCGCATGGCGTGCGCAAGATCCGCCTGACGGGCGGCGAGCCCCTGCTGCGCAAGAACCTCGAAGACCTGGTGGCGCAACTGGCCCAGTTGCGCACCGTGGACGGCGTGGCTCCGGACCTCACACTCACCACCAACGGCTCATTGCTCGCACGCAAGGCCCAGGCCCTGAAGGACGCGGGCCTGAACCGCGTGACGGTGAGCTTGGACGGCCTGGACGATGCAGTGTTCCGCCGCATGAACGATGTGGACTTTCCGGTGGCCGATGTGCTGGCCGGCATCGAGGCTGCGCATGCGGCGGGGCTGTCGCACATCAAAGTCAACATGGTGGTCAAACGCGGCACCAACGACCACGAGATCTTGCCCATGGCGCGCCACTTTCGCGGCACCGGCACCACGCTGCGCTTCATCGAATACATGGACGTGGGCGCCACCAACGGCTGGCGCATGGATGAGGTGCTGCCGTCGGCCGAGCTGATCGAACGCCTGCGCGCCGAACTGCCGCTGGTGCAGCTGGACCCAAGCAACCCCGGCGAAACTGCCGAGCGCTGGGGTTATGCCAATGCAGCGGGCCAGCACGACCCTGCGCTGGGCGAGGTGGGCGTGATCAGCAGCGTGACCCAGGCCTTCTGCCACGACTGCAACCGCGCACGCCTGTCCACCGAAGGCAAGCTCTACCTGTGCCTGTTTGCCAGCCAGGGCTACGACCTGCGCACGCTGCTGCGGGGCGGCGCCAGCGACGAGGCGATTGCCTCGGCCATCGCCCCCATCTGGCAGCAACGCACCGACCGCTACTCCGAGCTGCGCAGCAGCCTGCCTGCCGATACGGGCCAGGGCGCGCGCCGCGTCGAGATGAGCTATATCGGCGGATAGCACGTGACACCTCCCCCTGAGTCGCCTTCGGCGCCTTCCCACTCCTCTCGCGCTGAGCGCTGGGAGAGGGACGCAGCCCTCGCTGCATGAGACCCAACCTTTCAAAACATGATTGACACCCAAGACATCACCGGCCTGGTCCTCGCAGGGGGCCGCGGCTCCCGCATGGGCGGGGTGGACAAAGGCCTGCAGAACTTTCGCGGCCTGCCACTGGCCCTGCACACGCTGATGCGGCTGCAGATGCAGACGGGCAACGTGATGGTCAACGCCAACCGCAATCTGGCGGCCTATGAGGCGTTTGGCACGCCGGTGTGGCCCGATGTGCTGAGCGACTACGCCGGGCCCCTGGCGGGCTTTCTGACCGGGCTGGAGCGCTGCGAAACACCTTGGCTGCTGACGGTGCCCTGCGACACGCCGCTGTTTCCGCTGGACCTCGCCCAGCGCCTGGCGGCAGCGGCAGACGCCGAGGGCGCCGACATGGCCATGGCCGCAGCGCCAGAAGACGACGGCCAAGGCCACGTCACCGTGCGCCCGCAGCCGGTGTTCTGCCTGCTGCGCGTGGACCTGCTGGAAAGCCTGGTCGCCTTCACCCAGGCCGGTGGCCGCAAGATCGACGCGTGGACCAGCCAGCACCGCTGCGCCATCGTGCCGTTCGACCAGCCAGGCGACGACCCCCAGGCCTTCTTCAACGCCAATACGCTGGCCGAGCTGCACGCGCTGGAAAGCAGCAGCGCGCCCCAGGCCTGAGCTGCCCCCCCACCTCATGAACGATCGCCCCCCAGTGGACCCAGCGGATGCTGGCGCGGTACACATCCGCCCCCTGGTCGCCGCCGATGCGGTGGCCTACAAGGCCCTGCGCGACGAGGCACTGCGCACGGCGCCGGATGCCTTCACCTCGGACTACGAATCCTCTGTGGGCCGCGATGCCAGCGAGTACGTGGCGCGGTTTGGCGCGCTGGAGTCCGGCCAGTTCTTTCTGGGCGCCTTCGACGCGACGGGCCAGTTGCTCGGCTGCCTGGGTTGCGAGCGCGAACAGCGCACCAAACAGCGCCACTGCGCCGTGGTGGTGGGCATGATGGTGTCACCCGCTGCGCAGCGCCGGGGCGTTGGCCGGAAGCTGGTGGAGGCCTGCGTGCAGGCCGCCAGCCAGGTGCCGGGGCTGACCCAGCTGGTGCTCACCGTCACCGCATCCAACCCGCATGTGGTGCGCCTGTACGAGCAGGCCGGGTTCCGCGCCTGGGGCCTGCTGCCCAACGCCGTCGTGGTGGATGGCGTGGGTTACGACAAGCTGCACATGGTGCGGCAGCTCTCCCACTGAATTCAAGCCAATCCCACCCATGAAAACCATTGCCCAGATAGCCGCCGAGCTGCAAGGCTACGACCCGCAGGCCCTGAGCGCTGCCGATGTGAACCAGTTTCTGGACCGGCTGGTCGAGCCCGTCACCGCTACTGAATCACTGCCGCTGTTCAGCGCGCTGGGCCGCGTGCTGGCGCAGGACGTGATCTCGCCCGTCAGCGTGCCGCCGCACGACAACTCGGCCATGGACGGCTACGCTTTTGCGGGCGCGCAACTGGTGGCAGGGCAGCCGCTCACGCTGCGCGTGGTGGGCACCGCGCTGGCCGGCAAGGCCTGGGCGGGCACGGTGGCAGCGGGCGAATGCGTGAAGATCATGACCGGCGCCATCATGCCCGCCAGGCTGGACACCGTGGTGCCGCAGGAGTTCACCACCGCCACTGCCGGCGGCCACATCACCATCGCTGCCGATGTGCTGCGCGCCGGCGATAACCGCCGCTTCAAGGGCGAGGACATTATGGAAGGCCGCGTGGCCCTGGCCCGTGGCGAGCTGCTGACGCCCGCCGCCCTGGGCCTGGTGGCCAGCCTGGGTCTGCCCACCGTCACGGTGGTCCGCCGACTGCGGGTGGCGTACTTCTCCACCGGCGACGAGATCCTGAGCCTGGGCGAGGCTCCCCGCGAAGGCGCCGTGTACGACAGCAACCGCTACACCGTGTTCGGCCTGCTCACGCGCATGGGCGTGGAGGTGATTGACCTAGGCGTGGTGCGCGACGAGCCCGCGCGGCTCGAAGCCGCCTTCCGCCAAGCGGCCCAGCAGGCCGACGCCATCATCACCAGCGGCGGCGTGAGTGTGGGCGAGGCCGACCACACCCGCACCATGATGAAAAAGCTGGGCGACGTGGCCTTCTGGCGCATCGCCATGCGCCCGGGCCGCCCCATGGCCGTGGGACGCATCGGCAACGCAGAAAATCAAGCCCTTTCGGCCTCAAGCGCTACTACATCAAGCGCCGGCAGCTATCAAAATGATATCAACACACCCACCGGTGGTGCTGTGCTCTTCGGGCTGCCCGGTAATCCGGTGGCGGTGATGGTGACCTTTCTGGCCTTTGTGCGCCCCGCCCTGCTGCGCATGATGGGGTGCACCCGCGCGGCGCCGCCGCTGCTGCGCGCCATCAGCACCGAGCCCATGCGCAAGAAGCCCGGCCGCACCGAATACCAGCGTGGCCTGGTCACCACCGCCGCCGACGGCACGCTGGAGGTGCGCACCACCGGCAACCAGGGCTCCGGCGTGCTCAGCTCCATGGTGCAAGCCAATGGGCTCATCGTGCTGCACCACGGCCAGGGCAACATTGCGGTGGGCGATGCAGTGGATGTGATGGTGTTTGAGGGCGTGATCTGACACGGTAATGCGCCGCCAGCCGGTGCATGGCATCGGCCGCCAAGGTAACCTGAAACCAGCCTCTCGCCCTGTTCACAGACACGAATCACGCCATGCCCTACGCCGCACAACACCTTGCACAACCCCCATCCCGAGACGATGTGGACCGCCTGCCCGGCGCCACAGTGGTCGAGTTCGGCACACCCTGGTGCGGCCACTGCCAGCGCGCACAGCCACTGATCGAAGCCGCCCTGAAGGACCGCGCGGACATTGCCCACGTCAAGGTCGAAGACGGCCCCGGCCAGCGCCTGGGCCGCACGTTCGGTGTGAAGCTCTGGCCCACGCTGGTGTTTCTGAAAGACGGTAAAGAGGTCGCGCGCCTGGTGCGCCCGCAGGGTGGTCCGGAGATCACGCAGGCGCTGCAGGCAACGGTCTGAGGGCCGAGAACAGCGGGCTCAAGGGACGGGTGCCGCGAGGCTGAAAACGCCCTCTGCGCCCCGTCCTGCATCGCCGCCCAGGCAAAGGGCCCTCGAACAGGCTGCGCACGATGCGCAGTGGGCGATGAATTTACCTGCGGCCCAGAGCTTGATCCACGCCCCGGTTGGCCAGCGCGTCGGCCCGCTCGTTGCCCGGGTCGCCCGAATGCCCCTTCACCCAGCGCCATTCGATGCGGTGCCCGCCGGTGCCAACCAGCGCATCCAGCCGCTGCCACAGCTCCACGTTCTTGACCGGCTGCTTGGAGGCCGTGCGCCAGCCCTTGGCCTTCCAGCCGTGAATCCACTCGGTGATGCCTTTGCGCACGTACTCGCTGTCCAGGTACAGCGTCACGGCACAGGGGCGCTTGAGGGCCGACAGCGCCTCGATCACCGCCATCAGCTCCATGCGGTTGTTGGTGGTGCCCAGTTCGCCGCCAAACAGCTCTTTCTCGGTCGCGCCGGAGCGCAACAATACGCCCCACCCGCCGGGGCCGGGATTGCCCTTGCAGGCGCCATCGGTGTAAATCTCTACCTGGTTCAAACTCTGTTCCTGACAATGTGATGGATGGTTGCTATGGCGGGGCATGAAGCCCCATAGCCACCGCAAAAGACTGTGCTCAAGGCTTGTGCCGGGCCGCGGAAGGGGTAGGCCGCGAAGGACTCACGCCCTGCAGGGATGCCCGGTTGGCAATAGGCACAGTGCCTGCAGCGCGCTGGCGGTGGGTGCGCCAGGCGGGCTCCAGCAAACGCATGCCATGCACCCGTTTGACAGCGACCAAGAAGTAAGCGGCACCCAGAATGGGCCACCACTTCTCACCCAGCGGGTCCATCCAGCCAAAACGCTCCAGCCACTGCGCGCTGCGCACCGCTGGACGATAACAGCCAAAACGGGCTGACTCGACCTCGAAATTCAAAAGCCGCAGCCAATCGCGCAGGCGCCGATAGCCAATGAACTCGCCGACATCGGGCAGGTACAGGGTGCCCCGCCCCAGCCGTTGGTACAGGCGCGCGCGGCGCTGCCGCAGGCCCCACAGGCTGGTGGGGTTCAGGCCGCTGATGACCACGCGCCCTTCGGGCACCAGCACCCGCTCCACCTCGCGCAGCGCGGCGTGGGGGTCGATGCTCAGCTCCAGGGTGTGGGGCAACACCAGCAAATCCAGGCTGGCCGCAGGGAAGGGCAAGGCTACGGGCTCGGTGAGCAGGTCCACCGCACGGCGCTGCAGCAGGCCGCCGTCCTCGGTCTCCACAAAGGCGATGGAGCCCTCCACAGCCTCCTGACCCATGGCGAGCCACTGGTGGGGCATGCGGTTGGCGCGCAGGCCGTCCAGCAGCGGCATGCCGAGCTGAAGGCTGTGGTAACCAAAAATGTCGGCCACCGCCTCGTCAAAGCGCGCCTGCTCCCACGCGAGCAGGTAGCGGCCGGGGGGGGAGTCGAACCAGTGGTGCAAACCTATAATTTGATCGCTCATGAACTTGCTACCGCTGTCCGCCTTTACCGACAACTACATCTGGATGCTGCACGACGGCCGCCAGGCCATCGTGGTGGACCCGGGAGAAGCCGCGCCGGTGGAGCAGGCCTTGCACCGCTGGGGCCTGACATTGCAGGCCATTCTAGTCACGCACCACCATGCCGATCATGTCGGTGGAGTCGATGCCCTGCGCGCCGCCACTGGCGCACAGGTGTATGGCCCTGCACGGGAGCGCATCCCCGAGCCGCTGGTGCGGCTGGTGCAGGGCGACACCGTCAATGCGCTGGGGCTGCAGTTCAAGGTCATCGACGTGCCGGGACACACGGCGGGCCATATTGCCTACCACTGCCCCGACATGGACAGCGCGCCCTTGCTGTTCTGTGGCGACACGCTGTTCTCGGGCGGCTGCGGGCGGCTGTTCGAAGGCACGCCCGCGCAGATGCTCGACTCGCTAGACCGATTGGCTGCGCTGCCCGACAGCACCCGGGTGTGCTGCACCCACGAGTACACGCTGTCGAACCTGAAGTTCGCACGCGCTGTGGAACCCGGCAACGCTGCACTGCTCCACTACAGCAGCCAGTGCGAGGCCTTGCGGGCGCAGAACCAGCCTACGCTGCCCTCGCACATGGCGCTGGAGCGAGACATCAACCCCTTTCTGCGCGTGCGGCAGGGCCCGGTGGCGCAAGCCGCCCAGGGTTACGACGCGCAGGTGTCCCTTGACGACGCAGTAGCAGTGCTGGCCGCGCTGCGTCAATGGAAAAACGAGTTCCGATGAAAATTTTGCACATCGCCTGCCTGGCTGGCCTTTTGTGGCTGACAGGCTGCGCCACCACGGGTTCGGTGCCCGACCAGGCGACTGCCAGCGGCACCAGCACCAGCACAAAGAGCCCCGCGTCACCCCACACCCCCGTCATCCCCAACGGCCCGCTCAAACCCATCACCGCCGCGCAAGCCGCGAGCGGCGAGGTGGCTTCGCTGTCGGCCCCTGCCGACCTGTGGGACCGCATCCGCCGGGGCTTTGCCATGCCCGACCTGCAGCACGAGCTGGTGCAGGACCGTGAGCAGTGGTACGCCACGCGCCCCGACTACATGCAGCGCATGACCGAGCGCTCCAGCAAATACCTGTTCCATGTCGTTGAAGAACTGGAGCGCCGGGGCATGCCCACCGAACTGGCGCTGCTGCCCTACATCGAAAGCGCGTTCAACCCGCAGGCGGTATCCAGCGCCAAGGCCGCAGGCATGTGGCAGTTCATGCCCGCCACGGGCAACTATTTCGACCTCAAGCAGAACGCCTTCCGCGACGACCGCCGCGACGTGCTGGCGTCCACCCGCGCAGCGCTGGACTACCTGCAAAAGCTCTACGGCATGTTTGGCGACTGGCACCTGGCCCTGGCTGCCTACAACTGGGGCGAGGGAAGCGTCGGCCGCGCCATCGCCCGCAACCAGAAACTGGGCCTGGGCACCAGCTACACCGACCTCAACATGCCGGCAGAAACCCGCATGTATGTGCCCAAGCTGCAGGCGGTCAAGAACATCGTGGCGAACCCGGATGCGTTCAACACCGAGCTGCCGCTGATCGAAAACCACCCCTACTTCCAGACTGTGGACATCACGCACGACATTGATGTGTCGCTGGTGGCCACACTGGCGGGGATTCGCGAGGAAGATTTTCGGGCGCTCAACCCGTCGTACAAGCGGCCCGTGATCCTGGCCGCTGGCACGCCGCAAATTCTGCTGCCCTGGGACAACGCCAAGGTGTTCCAGCGCAATCTGGAAGCCAAGAGCGAAGGCCAGTACGCAAGCTGGACCGTATGGTCCGTGCCCACCACCATGACGGTGGCCGAGGCCGCACAGCGTGCGGGCATGAGTGAGGCGGATCTGCGCAGTATGAACAACATCCCGCCGCGCATGCTCATCAAGGCGGGCTCAGCGCTGATGGTGCCGCGCTCCACCACCACCCGGCAGGACGTGTCCTCCCACCTGGCAGACAACGGCCAACTGAGCCTCACCCCCGAGATCGTGAATCGCCGTACCACCGTGCGCGCCGGCAAGGGCGACACGGTGGCCAGCATTGCGCGGCGCTACAAGCTGGCAGCAGCCAGCGTGGCGGACTGGAACGACGTGCGGGCCAATGCTGCGTTCAAGGCAGGCCAGCAGATCGTGGTGTACCTGCCGGTGCGCCAGAACCAGGCGCATGCACGCAGCGGCACTGGCAATGCCCGCGCATCAGCCGCCACGGCGGGCAAGCGCCAGGCTCCTGCGCCGACACGGCGCGGCGGCTCGCCCTCCAAGGTCAAGCGCCGCTGACCCACGCCCCTCCAGGCGGCGAGGGCTCCGTAGGTCCGGCCAGTGCCGGTGCAACGCTCAGAAGCGCAGCGTGTGCATGCCCAGCAGCCCCAGGATGCCCATGATGATGAGATAGAGCGCCACGATGGTGCTGAGCAAACGCGGCATGACAAGAATGAGGATGCCCGCAATCAGGGAAACGAGCGGGCCGATGCTGAGGCTCAGCGACATGGTGAATGGTCCTTGAAAAATGGCACAGGGGC
The DNA here is from genome assembly GCF_001428225.1 of Acidovorax sp. Root70. NCBI lineage: Bacteria > Pseudomonadati > Pseudomonadota > Betaproteobacteria > Burkholderiales > Comamonadaceae > Acidovorax > Acidovorax sp. Root70. Next base: position 125,951 of record NZ_LMHQ01000002.1, on the reverse strand, counting down.
GGCGCAGCAAAACCACGGCCAGCGCGGCCTGGGTGATGCATAGAGCATGGTTCAATTGCCGTGCAACGGGCAGGCGCCAGACACTGTAGTCGATGCCAGGGGCCGTTAAGAACGTGTCTACGATCTCGCAGGGAATTGCGGTGCTTGCCTACAGCCAAGCTATTGGCTGCACGCCGCGCCTTGCATTCCCTCCCGCACGGGCCACTGTGAGACCCGGGGAGATCGGAAATGTGTTCTAAGACCTGCCGGCAACCTCGAACCGTCAGACGCTGTACTTCTGGCGGGCCTTGCGCACGAATTCGTTGGTGGAAGTGCGCGCCAGTTCGACCTTGGCCTCGACCAGTTCGGGCAACGCGCGCGACAGCATGCGCAGCGCCGTGGCTGGGCCTTCGTCGGGCATCAGGCCGTTGGTGGAATATGTCTCACGCACTCGGCTGAACGCCGCCAGATAGGTCCCCCGGTCACCCATGAGGTAGGCGGCGGGCACTGCCTTCACGAGGTCTGCCGGGGCTGCCGTCTGCAGCCACTTGAGCGCGTGCACGATGCCGTTGACCAGTGCCTGGGCTTGGGCGGGCTGCTTCTGGATGAATGTCTGAGGCGCATACAGGCAACTGGCGGGCATGGTGCCACCGAACATGTCTTGCGCCGCCTTGAGCGAGCGCAGGTCTCCCACGATGCGGGTGTCCGCCTTTTGCTCCAGCAAAGTCATGATGGGATCGGCATGGCACAGCGCATGCACCTGGCCGGAGCGCAGCGCGTTCATCGCATTGGCGCCCGAGCCCACGCCCACAAAAGTCACCTCCCGCAAAGGCACGCCTGCACGCATCAGCATCAGACTGGCTGCCAAGTGGGTGGACGAGCTCACCGAGGACACGCCCACCTTGCGCCCCGCCAGGTCGCCCAGATCCTTGTACGCCGGTACCGACCGCAGGGACACACCGAGCGCCAGTTGTGGCGCCCGTCCCTGCACCACCAACGCTCGGTAGGCATGACCGCGCGCCTGTGCACGCAACACATGCTCAAACGCACCGGAACAGACATCGGCCGCGCCGTCCTGCACCGCCTGCCAGGCCAATGCTCCCGCTGAATAGTCGCGCACCACCACGTCCAGGCCTTCCAGACGGAAGTACCCCAACGCATCGGCCAGCGCCAGCGGCAGGTGGTACAGAACGCCCTGCCCGCCCACTGCCACCGTCACCCGCCCCAAAGCGGCGCCATCGGTTTGCGCAAGCACCCGGGTCGCAGGTGCCCACACCGCAGCCGCCGACAAGGCGGATACGGCGCCAAAGGCGCGGCGAGTGAGTGGAGGCAGAGACATGGAATCAGGAAAAAAGACAATGCTGCATTGCAACAATCGTGCCTCAGCACTGGCCAAACCGCATCAGGGTGAATCCCTGCGGGTTACTACGTACCGTGATCAACGGCCTCCAGCGGAGGCGTACCGCCAAAGAGGCGGCATACACCCGTCAAGCTCAGCGATAGCCGATGAAAAGGATGGCGATATTGACCAAAAAACCACCGGCCCAGACCGCACTGCGTGCCGTGGGCATGTCGGCCACGTACATCATCACGTAGAAAATACGCAGCAACACATACAGCAGCGCCAACAGGTCCAGCAGCGTCTGCCCTGCGCCCAGCAAGTGCGCGATGATGACCGCGCCGATAAAAAACGGCAGCGCTTCGAAGCTGTTGGCCTGCGCCGCGTTGGCACGCCCGCGCCAGTCGGTCTGCTGCGAGAGCCAGCCGCGCGGGTCGTGGTTGTCAAAACCGCCCTCTTTGCGGGACTTGCCCAAGTTGCCGCTTTTGGCAAGCCAGGCGCAACCGATGGGCAGCAGTGCGGCGAACAGCACGCACCAATAGGCCACGGTAAACCGTGCGACGTGCATGGTGGTATTCATTGTTGAGGCTTTTGAGAGTGCAAGCGCAATAACTACAAGCGCTGGCAGCTATTAAATTGAGAGTATTTTAGCGGCAGATGCTGCCCGGTCTGAGGCCACCAGACGCCTGCGTGTCACCGCCGATCCACCAGCGCATGCGCGATGGTGCCCAGGTCCACGTACTCCAGCTCGCTGCCCACCGGCACTCCCCGCGCAAGTCGCGTCACATGCATCCCCCGGCTCTTGAGTGCCTCGCTGATCACATGGGCCGTGGCTTCGCCCTCGGCATTGAAATTGGTCGCTAGGATCACCTCCTGCACGGTGCCGTCCGTGGCGCGGTCCATCAGCTTGTGCAGGCCGATTTCCTTCGGCCCCACCCCATCGAGCGGACTCAGGCGCCCCATCAGCACGAAGTACAGCCCCTTGAAAGCCCCCGTACGCTCCAGCGCCGACTGATCCGCCGGCGTCTCGACCACACACAGCCGTGTGGCATCGCGATCAGGGTCCAGGCAGGTGCTGCACACCTCGGCCTCGGTGAACGTATGGCAACGCGCACAGTGGTGCACCGTGCCCACCGCCTCCGAAAGCGCCCGCGAAAGCGCCAGCGCCCCTTCGCGGTCATGCTGCAGCAGATGAAACGCCATGCGCTGCGCAGACTTCACCCCCACCCCCGGCAGCCGGCGCAGCGCCTGGATCAGAACGTCGAGGGAGTTGGTGGTGGACATGGACAGGCTGGAGGTAAGGCGCGTGGGTTGGTAAGGCTTGGATGAGTAAGGCTTAAACAGGGCCAACTCAAACGGATGTGAGAAGAAAATGGGATGTGCTCCCCGCCTTCACACCCCACCCTCAAGGGCGTAGCGGGCGGGATCAGCAGCTAGGCGGACGGAGCACAGCCACCGGAACGTACTTGCGGTACGTGAGGATGGCGAGCACCGCCCAACGACGCAGATGGCCCGCTCGGTAGCCAGTATCAGAAAGGGAATTTCATGCCGCCGGGGAGGCCTGGCATCCCTTGCGTCAGCTTGCCCATCTTTTCCGATGAAGTCTCCTCGGCCTTGCGCACTGCGGCATTGAACGCAGCGGCCACCAGGTCTTCCAGCATGTCCTTGTCTTCGGCCAGCAGGCTGGGGTCGATGGTGATGCGCTTGACGTCGTGCTTGCAGGTCATGACCACCTTCACCAGACCCGCGCCCGATTCGCCCTCGACTTCGATGAAGGCCAGTTCATCCTGCGCCTTCTTGAGGTTGTCCTGCATGGCCTGGGCTTGCTTCATGAGGCCAGCGAGTTGTCCTTTGTTGAACATGGTGTTGTTTCCTTTTCAGTTTCTAGTGAATGAGTAACAGAGGTTGTTTGTCCGTCATGCAGGCTTGATGCTGCCCGGCACGATTTTCGCGCCGTAGTCACGCATCAGCGATTGCACGAAGGGGTCGTTGTGCACGATTTCTTCAGCGCGGCGCTGGCGCTCGGCAGCGGCAGCGGCGTTGCGGCGCGCGGGGCTGTCGATGACCACGCCCACCTCGACGCTGATCTGGGTGGCATGGCCTGCAGCCTCCAGGGCCGCACGCAGGCGCTCGCGCGCCGTGGGCTGGTTGAGCGACTCGCGCTCCACGCGCAACAGCCAATGGCCGCCGTCGCGCGCCACCAGCTGCGACTGCAAGGCCAGCTCGCGCACCAGCGCCGTGATGGCCTCGGCAGCCACCAGTTGCTGCACCGTGGCGTACCAGACATCGCCCTCTTCGGTGGGCGTATAGCGGGCGGACACGGGGGTGGGTGCAGACAGCGGAAGCGGCTGCAGCCGCTCGCCGGGCTCGGGCGACTCGCGCACCGGAATTGCTACATATTCAGGAGCATTTGGTGCTTTCGCTGATTGCACTATCCCGGAATTTTGCCCCAATCTCTCGGGTGCACGCACCGGCAACGCCGTGGCAGCGGGCGCAGCGGCAGTGGCCACCGCACCAGGCTCGTCAGACCCTGGCCATGGGGGGGGCTCGGAGTCGTGGAGAGGCTCTGACCGAGGGTCTTCAGCGGCGGCGGGTGCGGGGCCTGCAGCCACGCCTGGAGCCGACGCCGGGGCCGCGGGCGCTGGCACCACAGACAAGGACTGCGGGGCGGCAACCGCCCGAGCCACTGCACGCTCGGGCACTGCCAACATGTCTGCAGCACCTGCTGAGACGGTGCCCGAAGTCGGCGTTTCAGCCCGCGTCAGAGTTTTTTTTTCAGCCGGTTTGCCAACGCTGCCTTCTGGCTTGAAAGCCAGCAGGCGCAGCAGCACCATGGTGAGCGCCGCGTACTCATCGGGCGCCAGGCCCAGCTCGCCGCGCCCATGCAGGCACAGGCTGTAGAGCAACTGCGTTTCGTCAGCAGGCATCAGCGCGGACAGGCGGGCGGTTTCGGCGGCCTCGGGGTCGTCGACATCCACTGCGCCTGCCATCTGCGGTACGGCCTGGAACACGGCCATGCGCTGGAGCACGGCGCTCATTTCTTCAAGCGTGGAAGCGGCCGACAGGCCGTTCATGCGCAGCGTGTCCGAAGTCTCCACCACGGTTTTGCCGTCACCCTGGGCCAGAGCCTCGATGAGCCGAAACACATAGGAACGGTCTACTGCACCCAGCATCTGGCGCACGCCCGCCTCCTGCAACTGGCCGCTGCCAAAGGCAATGGCCTGGTCGGTGAGCGAGAGTGCATCGCGCATGGAGCCCCGCGCGGCTCGCGACAGCAAACGCAGCGCCTGCGGCTCGGCAGGCACGTTCTCGGTCGCCAGCACCTGCGTGAGGTGCGAGAGCACCGTCTCGGGCGCCATGGGGCGCAGGTTGAACTGCAGGCAGCGGCTCAGCACCGTGACCGGCACCTTCTGCGGATCGGTCGTGGCCAGCACAAACTTGAGGTATTCGGGCGGCTCTTCCAGCGTCTTCAGCATGGCGTTGAACGCCGTGTTGGTCAGCATGTGCACTTCGTCGATCATGAAGACCTTGAAGCGCCCTTGCACCGGCTTGTACACGGCCTGCTCCAACAGGCTTTGCACCTCATCCACGCCACGGTTGGAAGCCGCGTCCAGCTCGGTGTAATCCACAAAGCGGCCACTGTCGATGTCTGTGCAGGCCTGGCACACGCCACAGGGCGTAGCGGTGATGCCGCCCGTGCCATCGGCCCCCTGGCAGTTGAGCGACTTGGCCAGGATGCGCGACACGGTGGTCTTGCCCACGCCGCGCGTGCCGGTGAACAGGTAGGCGTGGTGCAAGCGCTGCTGGGTGAGCGCATTCGACAGGGCCTGGACCACATGCTCCTGCCCCACCATTTCGGTGAAATTGCGAGGGCGGTACTTGCGGGCGAGCACGAGGTAAGACATGCGAGCGATTCTACGGGCTGGGCCGTACGCACCTTACGCGGCCCGGGCAAACAAAACACCCATTGGAAAATCGGGACCTTCATCCGACGTACAATCGCCAGTGACGGGCCTCCTCGCATGGTGAAGCGGCCAACCGGGTCAGGTGGGGAACCAAGCAGCCCTAACCGTGGAGTCAGTGCCGGGGGTAAGGCTCGTCAACTTCTTCTTTCTTTTTGCGCGGTCGCGCAAAAACTCCCTCTCTTCAGTATTTCCGCAGCAAGCAGTGGCAGGCCGTATCGGCTTGCGCGAGGCCCTGCTTTCCACGGCGGCTCTAGCGTCAAGCCGATAAGCCACGCAGCCAGCGCAACGCGCCCTCCCCCGCCACCCGGCCGCTGGCCATGCTGGCCGTGAGCAGATAGCCGCCGGTAGGCGCCTCCCAGTCCAGCATTTCCCCTGCGCAGAACACGCCCGGCAACGCCGTGGCCATCAGGTGCGCGTCCAGCGCCTCAAACGCCACGCCGCCCGCCGTGCTGATGGCCTCGTCCAGCGGGCGCGCAGCCACCACGGTAATGGGCAGGGCCTTGATCGCGTGGGCCAGGGCCACGGGGTCGTTCATGCCGTCTTTGCCCAGGTGCTCATACAGAATGCCCGCCTTGATGCCATCCAGGCCCAGACGGCTCTTGAGGTGGCTCGACAGCGAGCGCGAGCCCCGCGGGTGGCGCACTTCCACCAGCACGCGCTCGGGGCTGTGGTCGGGCAACAGGTCGAGGTGGAACGTGGCATGGCCATGGGCTTGCACCTCGTCGCGCAGCAGGTGCGAAGCGGCATAGACCAGGCTGCCCTCCACCCCCGTGGCCGTGACCACAAACTCGCCCCGGCGGCTGAAGCTGCGGCCCTGGCTGTCGGTGAAGCTGAGCACCACGGTCTTGAAGGGCTGGCCCACAAACTTCTCGGAAAAATGCGGCGTCCAGCCCACCGTGGGTGCGGGCGTGCGGCCCAGCAGCTCTTGCAGAAATGCGCGGCGCGTTTCGCCCGCCGGTGCGTCGGCGCGCAGCACATCAAAACCACAGTTGGAGGGGTGCAGCGGCTCAACAGCCACACCCCGCTGCGCCAGCAACGGCACCCAGGCGCCATCCGACCCCAGCCGCGCCCAGCTACCGCCGCCCAGCGCCAGCAGCACCGCCTTGGCGGCCACACGCACCTCGCCTGCGGGTGCGGCCAAGCGCAGAGCCCCGTCCTCGGCCCAGCCCAGCCAGCGGTGGCGCATGCGGAACAGCACCCCTTGCCCGCGCAGGCGCTGCAGCCAGGCGCGCAGCAGCGGCGCGGCTTTCATGTCGGTGGGGAACACACGGCCCGACGTGCCCACGAAGGTCTCCACCCCCAGCCCCTGTGCCCAGGCGCGCAGCTCGGGGCCGCCAAAGGCGCGGACCAGCGGCTCGATCTGCTGCTCGCGCCCGGCATAGCGGCCCACAAAGGGTTCGTGCGGCTCGGAATGCGTGAGATTGAGCCCGCCCTTGCCCGCCAGCAGAAACTTGCGCCCCACGGACGGCATGGCGTCGAACACATGCACGGCCACGCCCGCCTGGGCCAGCACCTCGGCGGCCATCAGGCCCGCCGGGCCGCCGCCGATGACGGCCACTTCGCATTGCAATGCTTCCGCAGACAGGGTGGGCGTATCGGAAGAAGAAAGGGTGTGAGACACGGAAGGGCCTTGCTAAAAAAGGGACGTTGCGCAGGGTATGGTGCCGGCGGACCACTCAGAACAAGGAGCCTTGCGGAGAATCCGCCGGCCCCGTCTGGGCGCGCTGGCCCTCGGGCTGGGCTGCGGCGACCGGCGCAACGGGGGCGAGAGTATGCCCCACGGCCGAAGCCTGGGCGGCGGATGCCCCTTCCGCGCCGTGCGCATCGCCCACCATGACCCAACGCCCGTCACCCGTGAGGAAGGCGGCGTAAACCGCCTCGCCCGGCATCAGCGCCTGTACCGCTTCGCGGTAACGTCGCAACTGTGCCACCAGCGCCTGCTGACGCTGGGGCTGGGCGGCGCTTTTGTAGTCCAGCACCCACCAGCCTGCCGCAGCATCCTCGGCGTGCGCTGCGCGCCGCTGCACCAGCCGGTCGATGCGCAGGCTCTGGCCCTGGTAATGCAGTGGAACCTCGTTGATGGCGGTTTGCACCAGCGCCGGGTCCCACGCCCACGCGCCCTCGCCCGCCAGAATGGCCTGCGCCATGCGGGCGGCCTGCTCGGCGGCGGCGGAGGTGATGTCGTGGTCCGCAGCCAGGCGGGCGAGGCGCACGGCGGGCCAGCCGTGCGCGCGCAGATCGGCCAGCGGGGCACCGGCCACGCCGGCCTGCTCCAACAACTGGTGCATGGCGTCGCCCTGGCGAGACAAGGGGGTCGATTCGGCATCGCCCGGCATGGCCACGGTGGCATCACCTTCGAGCCCTACAGCGGTGTGGACGCGCGCGCTCTGCAGTGCCTCGGGCAACGCTGGCAGGCTGGGGATGGTGAAGGTTTGCGCGGGTGCTGCGGCGTCCACCCCCTGGGGAGGCAAGGCAAGCGCCAGCACATCCACCTCGGTCACCAACGGGGCGAGCCGGTTCCACCAACTGCCTGGGGCCGAGTTACCGGGTTGCACCGACGACAGCGCCAGGCAATGCTTGGCGCGCGTCATGGCCACATAGAGCATGTTCAGCTCCTCGCGGCTGCGGGCCTGCTGCTCGGCGGCCAGCGCGGCTTCTGCGCTGGGCGGCGGATTCGATTCGCTGGCCAGAAAGACGAAGGCCGAGGGCACAGTTTGCTCGCCAGGCCAGTCCACCAGCACGCCCATGGTTTCGGCCTTCTGCGGGCGGGTGTCGGTGTCGAGCAGCAGCACGCAGTCGGCCTCCAGCCCCTTGGCGCCGTGCACTGTCAGCAGGCGAATGGCCTGCGCATCGGCCCGGCCAGGGGCACGCACGCCGCCTTTTTTCATGGCCCGCACAAAGGCATAGGGCGTGAGGTAACGCCCCCCGTCGTGCTGCAGCGATGCCGCCAGCAGTGCGCGCAGATTGGCCTGCACGGACTGACGCTGGGTGACAGGTGCTGCGGCAGCAAAGCGGGCCAGCACATCGCCGTGCTCGTAGATGGCGTGCAGGGCATCATGCGGCGGTAAATTGCCCACCCACTTCTGATATTGGGTCAAAACGGCTCCAAGCGCCTGATTTTCATGCGCCAACAGCTCACTTTTCAATAGCAAATCAAACCAACTGCAACCCGCATGTTCAGGCTGGCGGCGCAGCAACGCCAAGGTCACCAGCGCATCGTCGCCGAGGCCAAACAACGGCGACTTGAGCGCGCGGGCCAACGAGAGGTCGTGCGTGGGCGAGACCAGCGCATCGAGCAGCGCCACCATGTCCTGCACCTCGGGTGCGTCGAACAGGTCGGCTTTTTCGGGCTGCACACAGGGCAGGTGCAGGGCGCGCAGGGCCTCTTGCATGCTGGCCAGGCGGTCGCGCTTGCGGGCCAGCACCAGCACCTCTTTGGGTGGCGTACCGCTGGCAATCTGCGCGGCCACCCAGGCGGCGGCCTGGGTGCATTCGCGCATGCGCTGGGTTTCTTCGGCCTCGTGGCGCGGTTCGGTCAGGCTGTCGCGCCAGGCCAGGGGATCGCGCGCGGCGCCTTGGCTGTCGTCATCCGCATCGACGATGGCGGGCAGGCGCAGCAGCTGGCCTGGGTGTTTGGATTCGGTGGTGTGGTCACGAAAACCGCTGGTCTCGTGCTGCGCCTGGGCTTGGCCCATGACGGCGTTGACGGCGCCAATGACGCCCTGCGCGTTGCGGCGCGTGTGGTCGCAGCTGAGCAGGTCACCGCCCAACCCGTCACGCACAAAGGCCTGCGCGGCAATGAACACCTGCGGCTCGGCGCGGCGAAAGCGGTAGATGCTCTGCTTGGGGTCGCCCACGATGAACACGCTGGGCGCGGCAGAGCCACCACCCGAGCCTACATAGCCCGCCAGCCACGCGTGCAGCGCCTGCCACTGCAGCGGGTTGGTGTCCTGGAACTCATCCACCAGCAGGTGGCGGATGCGGGCGTCCAGCCGCTCCTGCACCCAGCCACTGAGCACCGGGTCGGCCAGCATGACCAAGGCCGTGCGCTCCACATCGTTCATGTCCACCCAGCCGTGCTGCTGCTTGACCGCCACGAATTGCGCAATCAGGCAGCGCGCCAGCCGGGCCATGCGCTGCTGGTGCAGCCAGGCCTCGTGCTGGCGGCGGGCAGTGAGCAGGCGCTGCAGCTCGGGCTCGGCCTCTTGCGCGGCGGGGAACTTCTCCAGGTTCTTCGACAGGCGGTCTTCCTTTGCGACGAACATGGCTTTGCGCAGCATGTCCAGGCGCTGGTTCAGGTCGGCGCAGGCCAGCGCGTCGATGATGGCGTCCGCCGCCTTTTGCGGAGTCTTGTTGGACTCTGCTCCCAGGGCGCTGGCCCAGTTACGCCAACGTTGCTGGGCGGCCTCGGTCTGCAGGGCCTCGGCGGACTCCGTCAGCGCAGCCAGTTCGGGGTACGCCTGCTGGAACGGCGGCACCGAGGCATCGACCACGCCCGCCTCGTCGGCCAGGTCAAACTCCACCCGCTTGGCCAGTGCCGCTGCCAGCGCTTTGTGCGTTTGCGAGCGGCCGTGGCGGGCCACTACGGCCTCGTAGTCGGCACGCAGGCTGGCGCTGTCGGCCACGGTCTGCAGGAACGGCGGCCAGACCTCGCGCACAGCCTCGGCATCGTCTTCCAGCAGCTCAAAGTGCGCGGGCAGTCCTTGCTGCTGCAGCAGCGCCAACGGGGCCGTGCCCAGCAGCGCGGCAAACCAGCTGTGGAAGGTGCGGATCTGCACCGGGCGGCCAGCTTCGAGCAGTTGGCGGTATAAATTTTGTAGCGCCTCGCGCTTTTCCAGTGCGCCCTGGGGGCTGATTCCGCGTGCAATCAGCTCGGCGGTGAGTTCTTCGAGCGGCTTGTGGCTGAACTGCTCCAGCCACTCTTGCAGACGCTGGCGCATTTCGCCCGCGGCTTTTTTGGTGAAGGTGATGGCCAGAATTTCATGCGGCGCACAGCCATCGAGCAGCGCCCGCAGCATGCGCGAGACCAGCATCCAGGTCTTGCCCGCGCCCGCGCAAGCCTCCACCGCCACGCTGCGGGCAGGGTCGCAGGCGATGGCGTAGAAGGCCTCGCGCGAGACGGGGCGGCCGTTGTGTTCGTAGGCGGCCTGGGTGGCGGGGGAATTACTGGCGGTCATGGCGTCTCTGGCGCGGGCAGTGCCTGCTCGGCATCTGCCCAATAGTCTTTGCGGCACAGGCCGCGCACGGCGCAAAAATCGCACACCGAGCCCTCGCCCAGCGCAGGCAGCGGCGCACCGGCGGCGATGCGGGCCATGTCGTGCTGTATGCCTTCGATGAGTACATCGCGCAGGTGCACCACCTCGTCCTGCTCGTGCAGTTGCGTCTCGCCCCTCTCACCCACATTGACATAGGCGGCGCGCAGCGTGTCGTGGTGCAGCAGGGCGGCGTAGAACGGCAACTGGGTGTCTTCTGCGCCACTCTTGATGCGCTGGCGGGTGACGCTGTCGCTCTCGGTCTTGTAGTCGATCACCAGCACCGTAGGCTCGCCGGTACTGGAGACGCCGTCGATGCGGTCGACGGTGCCGATCAGCTCCAGGTCGCCCAGCGGCTGGCGGGCCTTGACCTCGGCCTGGCGGAACATTGCGCCTTGCTGCTCGTGCCCGGCCAGCCACTGCAAATAGCCGTCGCGCAGTTGTGCCCAGCCGGCGGCAAAGGGCAGGAAGTCGCCGTCTTGCAAACGCTGCTCGCGGGTGACGGCCTCGGCGGCGGCGTCCATGCGCACGCGGCGCTCATCCAGACCATCGGTCGGCTCCGCCAGCAAGGCTTCATGAAAATGCTGCAGTACCGCGTGCAGCCAGTTGCCAAAGTCACGCTTGTCCACTGCGGCGTCCAGCTCGTCAGCCTCGCGCAGGCCCAGTTGGCGCTGAGCGAAAAAGCGGTAGGGGCAGTGGCGCAGATCGGAATATGCGGTGGACGACAGCTGCGCCACTGGCAGGGCCTGGCCCACGGGCAGGGGGCGCCGCGTGGGCACTGCGGCCAGTGCGCGTGCCGCGCGTTCATCGACGCCGGGTACGGCGACGCCCTTCAGTTGAAGCGCCAACACCAGGGCACTGGCCAGCAGAGGCTCGCCGCCCTCGTCGCCCGTGCGCCACAGCACATCGACCACTGGGGTACGCAGGGCATAAGCCCAGGCGGCACGCTGCGCGGCTTCCAGCGATTGGCGCGTGGGCAGGCCCCAGGCTTCGCGCTGGGCTTGGGACCAGTCGCCGGTAGGTTCGGGCGCAGCTTGCAAGCGCTTTTCATCGCAGCCCGGCAGCACGGCGGCCGCGAAGGGGCGCCCCAACAATTGGGGCATGGGCAATACAACCACCGGCGCATCGGCAGCCTGTGTGGCCACGTAGCGCCCGGCTTCCAGCACGTCTTTCACCCAGCGGGTGAATTCCGCCAGCGTCATGCGGCGGCCCGCGCGCTCGCCCCAGCCGTCCAGCTCAGCCTGTTGGCCGTCTTGCAAACGCAGTGCAGCCAGTACGCGCATACCGGCGGGATCGGCCTGCAGGCCTTGCCATTGGCCCGCCTGCTCCAACACCGCGCGCAGGGCGGGCAGCCACTGCGCCAGCGGGCGCGCGGTGCGCAGGGTGTCGCGCCAGGCCTCGACGTTGGCCACGGTACGGGCCAGGTGGGGCTGGGCACTCAGATCACGCGCGGCTGCTGCGCTCCAGTGTTGCACCACGCCTTTGCGCAGCCATTGCTCCAGCCGATTCACCTCACTTGGCATCAGCGCAGGCGTGTGCTTGATCCAGTCCAGCACCTCATTGGACGAGGCGTTCCACGCCGCGGCCTGCAGCGCGGCCATGACGCGAGACGCAGCACGCGTGGTCGAGAGAATCCAGCCACTCTCGTCACGCACCAGCACACCACTGCTGTCCAGGTGGGCCAGCACCCGGCGTATCAGCGCCCGGTCCGTGGCCGCCAGGGCCACAGGCACGCGGCCTTGCTCGATGTGGCGCAGCACACAGGCCGCTGCGCGGTGGGCCTCGTCCTCTGCGTCCGTCGCAGCGTGCAAGGCCCACCTCGGCAACGAGCGGTCGTCGTCGATCAGGGCAGGCAACGCGATAAACAAGCCCTGGGGGCCCCAATGCGCCTGCAGGGACCGGGTCAGCGCGTCGGGTTGAAACCCCTCCAGCACCACCAGCGCGTCCACTGCCGCGCGCACGCCGGGCTCGAACAATACATCGGTCGCATGGCGCGACGCCAGCACCCATTCCAGCGCCAGGCGCGCCACCAGGGCTTCGTAATGCAGGGCCGTGCCTTCGTCAGCCTGGGTCAGCAGCTTGCGGGCCTCATCACCCCAGGCCGCACGAAGTGCGGGGGGCACTGCCGCGACCACCGGAGCCAGTTGGGCAGCGGCTTCCTGCAGGGGCGTGGCCAGCATTTCGCGCTGGGCACCCTGCCCCACGCGATCCAGCAGGGCGCGGGCCGTCAAGGTGTCACGGCCCACGTCGCCGGCCAGATCGTCCCCTTGGGGCTCAAAAGACTGCAACTGGTGGGCCCAGTTGCGGGTGGTTTCGAAGCGCGGTGCAAAGCCCTGCGGCACCTGTTGGGCCCAAAGGCGTTGCGCCCAGGGCATCAACTGGGCATAGGGCACCAGTACCACCGTACGCGCCAGATGGGCGCCATGGGCCTTGGCATGTGCGGCCACTTGGGCCAGCGCACGTTGCCACAGGACCGCGCTGGCGGAGGAAAACCCACCAGGCTGATCGCTTTTCGCTATGACTGTCATAGCGTCGCAAGACCCGGCCACACCGGTGAACGTGGGATTGGTTTCTGTCACAATGCCCAGACTTTAAACGTACACCGGTCGCAACCCGCCCAAAATCAAGGAATTCCGCCATGGCCAGCGAACTCATCAAACATGTCTCTGACGCCAGCTTCGAAGCCGACGTGCTCCAACCCGGCTCCGCTGTGCTGGTGGACTACTGGGCCGAGTGGTGCGGCCCCTGCAAGATGATTGCCCCCATCCTGGACGAAGTCGCAGGCACCTACCAGGGCAAGCTGCAGATCGCCAAGATGAACGTGGACGAGAACCGCGAGATCCCCGCCAAGTTCGGCATCCGTGGCATCCCCACCCTCATGCTGTTCAAGGATGGCCAACTGGCTGCCACCAAGGTCGGCGCGATGAGCAAGGCCCAGTTGACCGCCTTCATCGACCAACAACTGGCCTGACCCCCTTCCCCAAGCCCCACGGTAAGAATACCGCTGGGGCTTTTTTGTTGAGCGATAGATCCGCGGGGAAACAACAAGTCGGCAGCCGCGTGAGTCTGCGCCTTGCGCCCCTGAAGCCCCCGCATTTTTTCCTGTCATAATTCCCCCAGATCACCGGGCTGCATGCATTGGCAGCCGGACCAAGATCCCTGGCGAGCCGGACCTGCAAACAGCAGCCCATTCGGCATCAGCCCACCTCCCCCAAGATTCATACCAGCTCCGCCAAGGAGTCAATCCATGCACTTAAACGAACTCAAGGCACTGCATGTGTCTGAAGTCCTGAAGCAGGCCGAAGAACTCGAAATCGAAAACACCGGCCGCATGCGCAAGCAGGAGTTGATGTTTGCCATCATCAAGAAGCGAGCCAAGGCGGGTGAGCAGGTGTTTGCAGACGGCGTGCTGGAAATCCTGCCCGATGGCTTCGGCTTTCTGCGCAGTCCCGACACGAGCTTCACCGCAAGCACGGACGATATCTACATCAGCCCCAGCCAGGTGCGTCGCTTCAACCTGCACACCGGCGACATGATCGAAGGCGAAGTGCGCACGCCCAAGGACGGCGAGCGCTACTTTGCGCTGACCAAGCTCGACAAGGTCAACGACGGCCCACCCGAGCAGAACAAGCACAAGGTGATGTTCGAAAACCTGACACCCCTGTTCCCCAAGGAACAGATGCGCTTGGAACGCGACGTCAAGAGCGAAGAGAACATCACCGGCCGCATCATCGACATCATCGCGCCCATTGGCCGCGGCCAGCGCGCGCTGATCGTCGCGCCGCCCAAGAGCGGCAAGACGGTGATGATGCAGCACATCGCCCACGCGATCACGGCCAACAATCCCGACGTGCACCTGATGGTGCTGCTGGTGGACGAGCGCCCTGAAGAAGTGACCGAAATGCAGCGCACGGTCAAGGGCGAAATCATTGCCTCCACCTTCGACGAGCCTGCCGCCCGCCACGTGCACGTGGCCGAGATGGTGATTGAGCGCGCCAAGCGCTTGGTCGAATTGAAGAAGGACGTGGTGATCCTGCTGGACTCCATCACCCGCCTGGCCCGCGCGTACAACAACGTCGTGCCGTCGAGCGGCAAGGTGCTGTCCGGCGGTGTGGATGCCGCCGCGCTGCAGCGCCCCAAGCGCTTCTTTGGAGCCGCCCGCAAGGTCGAGGAAGGTGGCTCGCTCACCATCATCGCCACCGCGCTGGTGGACACCGGCAGCCGCATGGACGAAGTGATCTTTGAAGAATTCAAGGGCACGGGCAACTGCGAAATCCACCTGAACCGCCGCCTGTACGAAAAGCGTGTGTTCCCCGCCATCGAACTCAACAAGAGCGGCACGCGCCGTGAAGAGCTGCTGCTGACGCCGGAGATCCTGCAGAAGACCCGCATCCTGCGCCAGTTCATGTACAACATGGACGAGATAGAGTCGATGGAACTCATGATCAAGAACATGAAGGCCACCAAGACCAATGTGGACTTCTTCGACATGATGCGAAGGGGTGGGTAAGCCCTCCGGGTCGCCCTCGGCGCCCCCCAAGGGGGACGCCACCCGTGGCCGGCGGAGCCAGTTCCACTGGATGCGCTGGGCTTGGGCTGCGTCGGTTTCTACCGCTGTGATGGGCACGCAGCGACGTTGAGAAAGACGCTCATTTGCCCTGTGCCATAATAGAGGGCTTTTTCTGCGGAAAGTACGCTGGATGTTCCACGGCGCAAAGGTTGCACCGGGTCCAGCACGGCTCCCGCACTTGACAAGGATTGATCATGAAAGAAGGCATTCACCCCAACTACCGCGAAGTCCTGTTCGTGGACCTGTCCAACGGTTTCAAGTTCGTGACCCGCTCATGCGTGAACACCAAGGAAACCGAAACCCACGAAGGCAAGGAATACCCGCTGTTCAAGCTGGATACCTCTTCTGAGTCGCACCCCTTCTACACGGGTACGCAAAAGTCCGTGGACAACATGGGTGGCCGCGTGGAGCGCTTCCGCAACCGTTTCGGCAAGACCGCAGCGAAGTAATTCGCCCCTGCGTTCCCGCCAAAAAGGCAGCCCGGGCAACCGGGCTGCCTTTTTTCATGGGTTTTGCCTTTATTCTCGGTGGCTCCTTCGCCCTGCCGCCCACTGCCGCGTGACTCCACCCACCCCCGCCATCGTTACCCAGAATGCCGTCAGCCCGCTGCCCCGCTGGGCGCTGCTGCTGCTCTGCATTGCCTATGTGATGCCCGGCTTTGTCGGCCGCGACCCCTGGAAGAATGCAGACGTCACCGCCTTTGGCTACATGCTGGAGCTGGCCCAGGGGCGTACCCCTTGGCTCAGCCCGTTGCTCGGCGGCATGCCCCCCGAAACCGAAGGGCTGCTGCCCTACTGGCTGGGGGCCTGGGCCGTGCAGATGGCACCTGCGTGGCTGTCGGTCGAGATGGCGGCCCGCATACCGTTCATTGCCCTCTTGGTCATCACGCTGGTTGCCACCTGGTACGGCGTGTACTACCTGGCCCGCAGCCCCGGAGCCCAGCCGGTAGCGTTCGCGTTTGGCGGCGAGGCCCCTCCTCTGGACTACGCACGCGCCATTGCCGATGGTGCTTTGCTGGCACTGATCGCCTGCCTGGGCCTGGCGCAGCTGTCGCACGAGGTGACAAGCTATCTGGCGCAGCTCAGTTGCACCGCGCTGCTGTTTTTTGCGGTGGCGGCCATGCCGCACCGCGCGGTGGCGCCTGCGGTGGCGCTTATTCTGGGCATGGCAGGGCTCACGTTGTCCGGCGCCCCAGCCCTGACCGCGATGCTGGGCCTGGGCGGCATGGTGCTCACGGTTTTTGCGCCCTCAGGCAACAGCGACCACCGCTGGCGCTGGGCCGCAGCGCTCGCCGCTGCCACTCTAGCGACGGCCGTCTTGGCGCAGGGGCTGGACCTGTGGCGCTGGCGAATTGTGGGTTTTGATGGTGCCGGCAAGGACTGGCTGAGTCTGGCTCGGCTGCTGCTGTGGTTTGGCTGGCCGGCCTGGCCGCTCGCGTTGTGGACCTTGTGGCGCTGGCGGCAGCAAATCTTCAGCCGCCCCGGCCAACGGCATCTACTGCTGCCCCTGTGGTTCACCCTGGTGTCCATTGGCGCCACCATCACCACCCAGCCAGCCGATCGCGCCTTGTTGCTAGGCCTGCCCGCCATGGCCGCACTGGCGGCGTTCGCCTTGCCGACGCTGCGCCGCAGCGTGGGGGCGCTGATTGACTGGTTCACGCTGCTGTTCTTCACGGCGTCGGCCCTGACGATCTGGGTGATCTGGATCGCCATGCAGACCGGCGTACCGGCCAAGCCCGCGGCCAACGTGGCCAGGCTGGCGCCGGGGTTCGCATCCCAGTTCTCGGCGCTGGCGCTGCTGGTGGCTGTGGCTGCCACCCTGGGGTGGTGCGGTCTGGTGTGGTGGCGCGCGTCCCGCAACCGCGCCCCCATCTGGAAGAGCCTGGTGCTACCCGCTGGCGGCGCTGCTCTGGGCTGGCTTTTGCTGATGACCCTGTGGCTGCCCTTGTTGGACTACGCGCGCAGCTACGGCCCGCAGGTGCGCAGTGTGGTGGCGGCCCTGGGTCCAGCGCCAGGGTGCATTCAGACCGTGGGGTTGAACCGTGCCCAGGTGGCGGCCTTGCAGTTCCATGGGCAGTTGTCGCTGCAACGCGCCGGCCTGCAGGATGAATGCCTGTGGATGCTGGTGGACAGCGCCTCCTGGCCCGCGTCGGAGCGCATGGTCCGCGCAGACCTTTGGGTGCTTCGGGCCACCCTGCCACGCCCCACCGACAAGAACGAGAACCTGCTGCTGTTCCATCGCGCAGCCCCGGCACGCTGATGTCGGAGCTGTCCACCATCGCCCGGCACGCTGTGACCGTGCTGGCGGGGCAACTGGCCGTAATGGCGTTCGGGGTGACGGACACCATTGTCGCGGGGCGCTACAGCGAATCGTCGCTGGCAGCGCTGTCGGTGGGTTCTGCGATCTTCATCAGCGTGTATGTCGCGCTCATCGGTGTTTTGCAGGCCTTGCTGCCCGTGTGGGCCGAACTGCGCGGTGCGCAGCAACCCGAGGCCGTGGGGCGGTCGCTGCGGCAAGCCTTGTACCTGTGTGCTGCGGCCTCGGTGCTAGGCATGGCGGTGCTACTGTCACCGGGTGCGCTGCTGCGCTGGACGGAGGTACCGCCTGCGCTCCGCCCCCAGGTCGAAAACTACTTGGCGGTGCTGGCGCTGGCCTTGCCGCCCTCCCTGTTGTTTCGGATCTACAGCACCCTCAACCAGGCCCTGGGCCATCCGCGCCTGGTCACCTGGTTGCAGGTGGGCTCGCTGTTCATCAAGCTGCCGCTGTCGGTGTGGTTCACCTTTGGTGGAGGGGGCCTGCCCGCACTGGGCGTGGTGGGCTGCGCCTGGGCCACGCTGGCCGTCAACTGCAGCATGCTGGCCTTGGCCGTGTGGCTGCTGCGCACGCAGGACATCTACACCCCCCTAGGCTTGTGGCGTCGCATGGAGCCGCCCCACTGGCCCACCATTGCGGGCTTTGCCAGGCTGGGCATTCCGGCGGGCCTGGCCGTGATGGTGGAGGTCACCTCCTTCACCCTGATGGCCTTGTTCATCGCGCGCCAAGGCACCACGTCGGCCGCGGCCCACCAGATTGCCGCCAACATCGCCGCCGTGCTCTACATGGTGCCGCTGTCACTGTCCATTGCCACCAGTGCACGCGTGAGCTACTGGCTGGGCGCACAAGAGCCCCTGCGTGCGCGCCAGGTGGTTTTGATGGGTTTTTCGCTGGCAGCGCTAGTCGGATTTACCTTGGCAGCTATATTATTAATAGCAAGACACCCGATCAGCCAGATTTACACCGACAACGCCAGCGTGGCAGCAGTGGCCGGCGCAGCCCTGGTCTGGGTGGCGGCTTACCACGCTGCCGACGCCGTGCAAACGCTGTGTGTGTTTGTGCTGCGCTGCTATCGCATCACGCTGGCGCCACTGGTGGTGTACTGCGCGCTGCTGTGGGGTGCAGGCCTGGCGGGCGGCTATTGGCTGGCGTATGGTGGTAGCGGGCCCTGGTCGGGCGTGGCGTCTCCCACCCCGTTCTGGGTCGCCAGTGCGGCAGCACTCGCCGTGACCGCCTTGCTGTTTGCCGCCATGCTCTGGCGCGCCATCAGCCCGGCAGGGCAAAGCCACGCAAGCGATTGGCCGGAAAGGTGACTGAAAACACCGAGCCCTTGCCCAGGGTGCTGCTGATGTCCAGCGTGGCGCCATGGCGCTGCAGCACATGCTTGACGATGGCCAGGCCCAGACCTGTGCCCCCGGTCTCGCGCGAACGGCTGCGATCCACCCGGTAAAACCGTTCCGTCAGGCGTGGGATGTGTTCCGGCGCGATACCGGGGCCGGTGTCGTGCACAGAGAACACCGCGCTGCCGTCATCCTTGCGCAGCCACTGCACGTCGATGGAGCCTCCTCCGGGGGTGTAGCGCACAGCGTTGTTGACCAGGTTGGACAGGGCACTTTGCAGCTCCGTCGGCACGCCAGCAATATCGCCCTCGGCCCGCAGTCTATCGGCAGCGGGAAAGTGCATCGCATGCGGACGCTGCTGGTTCTGCGTGAGCAGCACCGACAGGGCCCGCCCCTCCTCTTCACAGCGTTGCAACAGCGACTGCACCGGCGTCCACTCCGCCATGCCAGGCAGCGGACTGCCTTCCAGGCGCGACAGCGTCAGCAGATCCTGCACCACGCTCTGCATGCGCTGCGCCTGCTGCGCCATCATGCCCAGGTAGCGCGACCGCTCCTCGGCACTCAACGGCAGGGTCTGCAGGGTTTCCACAAAACCGGTCAGTACCGTGAGCGGCGTACGGATTTCGTGCGATACATTGGCCACGAAGTCGCGCCGCATGGCGTCGGCCTGCTCCAGCGCCGTGACATCGCGCGACAGCAGCAGCGTGCGTCCATCGCCATACGGGTGCAGGTGCACCGAAATGCGCACGGGCCGTGACGGCGTGCTCAACCGCCCTTCCAGCACGACGTCGCTGGTGAAGTCCTTGGCGGCGAAGTAAGCCGTGAACTCAGGGTTGCGCAGCAAGTTGCCGATGGACTGCATGACGTCGCGCTGCGCGTCAAAGCCAAACTGGTTGGCCGCCATCTGGTTGCACCATTCGATGCGGCCCTGTGCATCCAGCAGCACCACACCGTTGGGGGAGGCCTGCAGGGCGGCCAGGATCTCCTGCAGCCGGTCCTGGCTGTCCCGAATCTGCGCCTCCTGCTTGCGCAGCAGACGCCGCGCACGGTCCGCTGCCTCGCCCCAGATGCCACGCATGGACGGCACCGCTGCCAGGTCGCCGGTACGCAACCAGCGCAGCACCCGCACGCCGCGCAGCACGTCCCAGACAAACCACGCCCAGGCAGCAATGGCGGCCCCCAGCGCGGCGCCCCAGGGCCCGCCTTGCCACCACCCCAGGCCACCACCCGCCAACTGCCACAGCAGGAAAAACGAAATACGCCACAGCATGCGGATTGCAAAGCCTTCTCAGAAACACCAGGGGCGCGACACGCGCGCCCACTGATTCATCACTCCATCGATCGCCACTGGCACTGCCTGTCAGATCTCAGCGGTCTGAGTGGCCTGCAGCACCGCCCACAGGCCAGCGGCAGACCACTGACTCCATCAGGCCGACAGCGGCACCTGCGGCTGCGCCGTGAGCCGGTAGCCCGCGCCACGCACGGTTTCCACCATCACGGACGCCGCGCCCAAGGCCTCGCGCAGGCGCTTCACATGCACGTCCACCGTACGCTCCTCGATGAAGACATGGTCGCCCCACACCTTGTCGAGCAACTGCGATCGGCTGTGCACGCGCTCGGCATGCTTCATCAAGAAATGCAGCAGCTTGAACTCTGTCGGCCCCACCTTCAGGGACTGGCCCTGGAAGGTGACGCGGTAGGTCGCTGCGTCCAGCACCAGTTCACCAATGGTCACGCTGTCGCTCACCTGCTCGGGTGCACGGCGGCGCAGCACGGCGCGGATGCGGGCGAGCAGCTCTTGCGTGGAGAAGGGCTTGGTAATGTAGTCGTCGGCGCCCGCATCCAACCCCGCCACCTTGTCAGGCTCATCACCCCGTGCAGTGAGCATCAGGATGGGGATCGGTTTGGTGCGGCTGTCCGCACGCCACTTGCGCGCCAGCGACAGGCCACTTTGCCCTGGCAGCATCCAGTCCAGCAGGATCACGTCAGGCAGCACGGCATCCAGTTCGCGTTGCGCGCTGTCGCCGTCTTCTGCCCAGAAGGGCTGGAAACCGTTGTGACGCAGGTTGACGGCAATCAGCTCGGCAATCGCGGGTTCGTCCTCAACGATGAGGACACGGGGAAGCTTTCTCATGGTGAATCCAGCGTCCCGTACTTAAAGCACCGCCGACTCGATCTCGTCGAGGGCCGTGTGGCGCACGTCCTTGCCCTTGACCAGATAGATGATGAGTTCGGCCACATTCTTGGAGTGGTCACCAATGCGCTCGATGGCCTTGGCGAGGAACAACAGGTCCAGGCTGGGCGAGATAGTGCGGGGGTCTTCCATCATGTAGGTAATGAGCTTGCGCACAAAGCCGTCGAACTCCTTGTCGATGAGGTCGTCCTCCTTGAGGATGGCCACCGCCGCCTTCACGTCCAGTCGCGCGAACGCATCCAGCGTCTTGCGCAGCTGGCCCGAGGCCAGCTCGGCCGCCACACGCAGATCGCTCGACGGCAGGGAGCGCGGTGCACCCCCCTCAATGATGGAGCGCACCATGCGCGCCATCTTGTTGGCCTCGTCGCCCATGCGCTCCAGGTTGGCCGTGGCCTTGGAGAAGGCCAGCAGCAGGCGCAGGTCGCGCGCCGTGGGCTGCCTGCGGGCGATGATGGAAGACAGCTCCTGATCGATATCGACCTCCATCGCATTGATGCGGGTCTCCATCGAGGCCACCGTCTCCACGGCTTCCAGGCTGAACTGGGACAACGCGTAGACCGCCTGGCGGATCTGCGACTCCACCAGGCCGCCCATTTCCATGACGCGGGCAGAGACGCTGTTGAGTTCGCTGTCGAACTGGGACGAAAGATGTTTATCGGGCATCTGCTGTCTCCTTAGCCGAAACGGCCGGTGATGTAGTCTTCGGTTTCCTTGCGCTCGGGCTTGAAGAAGATCTGCTCGGTGGCACCGAACTCGATCATTTCGCCGAGGTACATGTAGGCGGTGTAGTCGCTGCAGCGGGCGGCCTGCTGCATGTTGTGGGTCACGATGGCGATCGTGTAGTCGTGCTTGAGCTCATCGATCAGCTCTTCGATCTTGGCGGTGGACAACGGGTCCAGCGCCGAGGTGGGCTCGTCCAATAACAGCACCGAGGGCTTCACCGCCACGCTGCGCGCAATGCACAGGCGCTGCTGCTGGCCGCCGGACAGGGACAGCCCGCTCTGGTGCAGCTTGTCCTTCACTTCGGTCCACAGCGCCGCCTTGGACAGCGCCCATTCCACTCGGTCGTCCATCTCGCTCTTGCTCAGCGTCTCATACAGCTTCACACCAAACGCGATGTTGTCGTAGATGGACATGGGGAAC
Source organism: Acidovorax sp. Root70 (assembly GCF_001428225.1). NCBI lineage: Bacteria > Pseudomonadati > Pseudomonadota > Betaproteobacteria > Burkholderiales > Comamonadaceae > Acidovorax > Acidovorax sp. Root70. The sequence goes on along the minus strand of NZ_LMHQ01000002.1, from coordinate 103,856 downwards.
GGCGTGGGCTTCTGGAACACCATGCCGATGCGGGCGCGCAGCAGGTTGATGTCCTGCTTGGGGTCCAGGATGTCCTGACCGTAGAAACTGATGGAGCCTTCGGCACGCTGGCCGGGATACAGGCTGTACATGCGGTTGAGCGTGCGCAGCAGCGTGGACTTGCCGCAGCCCGAGGGGCCGATGAAGGCCGTGACCTTGTGCTCGGCAATGTTCAGGCTCACGTTGCGCAGGCCTTGGAACTTGCCGTAGAAGAAGCTCAGGTTACGCAGCTCCAGCGCGTTCTTGCTGGCGTTGGCGGTAGCAGTGGCGTTCATTGTCAAATCCTGGAAATGGAGGCGATCTGGTCGGTGTCTGCAGCGGGGATGGCTGCCGGATCACACGCGGTTCTTTTCGCGCAGGAAGACCCGCGCCACGACGTTGAGAATCAGCACCGACAACGTGATGAGCAGTGCACCGCCCCAGGCCAGGCGCACCCAGTTCTCATAAGGGCTCAGGGCAAACTGGAAGATCACGACCGGCAGGTTGGCCATGGGCGCATTCATGTTGGTGCTGAAGAACTGGTTGTTGAGTGCGGTGAACAGCAGGGGCGCGGTCTCGCCGCTGATGCGGGCAACCGCCAGCAACAGGCCGGTCATCACACCGCTGCGCGCAGCGCGCAAGGTGACCATGGTGGACACCTTCCAGCGCGGTGCACCCAGGGCGAAGGCCGCTTCGCGCAGGCTGCCAGGGACCAGGCGCAGCATGTTCTCGGTGGTGCGCACGACCACGGGCACAGCGATGAGCGACAGCGCCAGGCTGCCAGCCCAGCCCGAAAAGTTGCCCACGGTGGCAACCGCGATGGCATACACAAACAGGCCCAGCACGATGGAGGGTGCCGACAGCATGATGTCTGTCACAAATCGCGTGAGCTCGGCGGTCTTGCTCTGGTCTCCATACTCGGCCAGATACACACCGGCCAGCACACCAATGGGGGTGGACACCAGCACGGTGAAGCCCACCATCAGCAGGCTCCCCACAATGGCGTTGGCCAGGCCACCACCTTCGGAGCCGGGCGCCGGCGTGGACTGTGTGAACATGTTCCAGTCCAGCGCGGCAAAGCCGTTGGACAGCAGCACGCTCAGGATCCAGAGCAGCACGAACAGGCCCAACGCCATGGCACCCAGGGAGAGGGTCAGGCCGATGGCATTGGAGCGCTGGCGCTTTTTGTAGAGTTGTTGATTGAATTCCATGGAGCTTGTCTCGGAGGATGGACTGGGGCTGGAACAGGGCTTACAGGCCCTTGGCTTTCTCGGCACGCAGCAGCATGATCTTGGCGGCGGACAGCACCACAAACGTGATCACAAACAGCAGGAAGCCCAGCGCGAACAGCGTGGACAGATGAAAATCTGCCGCTTCACCAAACTCGTTGGCCAGCGTGGATGCAATGGAGGTTCCGGGCGAGAACAGCGACGTCGGCATGCGGTTGGCATTGCCGATCACGAAGGTGACGGCCATGGTCTCTCCCAACGCTCGGCCCAGGCCCAGCATGACCCCACCAATGACGCCCTTCTGGGTGTATGGCAGCACCACGCGGCGCACCACCTCCCAGGTCGTGCACCCCAGGCCGTAGGCAGACTCGCGCAGGATGGGCGGAACGATCTCGAATACATCGCGCATCACGGCGGCCACAAAGGGCAACACCATGAAAGCCAGCACGATGCCCGCGGCCAAGATGCCAAAGCCGTTGGTACTGCCGCCAAACAGGAAGCCGATCAGCGGCATGGAGCCGAGCAGTTTTTGCACAGGCACCTGAAAATGGTCTGCAAACAGCGGCGCAAACACGAACAGGCCGAACATGCCGTAGATGATGGACGGCACAGCCGCCAGTAATTCCACCGCGGTGCCGAGCGGGCGGCGCAGCCATACGGGGCAGGTTTCGGTCAGGAAAAGCGCAATACCAAACGCGAGCGGCACTGCAATCAGCAGTGCAATGCCCGCGCTGGCAAGGGTGCCAACGATGGCAATTGCTGCACCGAATTCTTCATTGACGATGTCCCATTCAGCGCGCCAGATGAACTGCACGCCGAACTTGTGAAAAGCCGGCCACGCGTAGACGAACAGCGAGACGATGATGCCCAGCAGCGCCGCGAGCACCAGCAGCGACAGACTCTGGGTCAGCCGATGGAAAACGATGTCCTGCAGCCGCTGCCGCTTGGCAATCGACACCATGGACGGTGTGGGGGCGTCCGTCTTCTTGACGGACACGGGTTGCGAACTCATGGTGGTTCCCACGCTCATGTTGACTCCCATCTGGCTTCTGGAGACCCCACAAACCAGTGCCCATCGGCCAGACCAGCCGGCCGATGGGCACTATTCTGGGGCAAACCGCTTTACTTCTTGATTTGCGACCAGACCTTGGAGCGGATCTGTGCCGTCAGGGTGTCAGGCAGCGGAACGTAGTCCAGGTCAGCCGCCATGGTCTTGCCGTTCTTGAAGGCCCAGTCAAAGAACTTCAGAACTTCGGCCGACTGAGCCTTGTCTGCGGGGTCGGCGTACATGAGGATGAAGGATGCTGTGCTCACGGGCCAGCTGGTGGCGCCCTTGGCGTTCACCATCGAAATACCCATGCCAGGCACACTGAACCAGTCAGCGCTGGCAGCCGCCGCGGCAAAGGTGGCGTCGTCAGGGGCCACATACTTGCCATCGGCGTTCTGCAGTTGCAGGAACGTCATGTTGTTCTTCTTGACGTAGGCGTACTCCACATAGCCCAGGGCACCCTTCACACGCGTCACGTTGGCCGCAACACCTTCGTTGCCCTTGCCGCCCACGGAAGACTGAGCAGGCCACTTCACCGCAGCACCCCTGCCCACCGTATCAGCCCACTCCTTGCTGACGGAGCTCAGATAGTCGGTCCAGTTGAAAGTGGTGCCAGAGCCGTCGGCGCGGTGGACGATGGTGATGTTCTGGTCGGGCAGTGTCTTGCCGGGGTTCAAAGCTGCCAGCTTGGCATCGTTCCACTTGGTGATCTTGCCCAGGTACATTTCGGCCAGCACAGGGCCGGTCACACGCAATTCGCCGGGCTTGAAGCCATCCAGATTCACCACAGGCACGGTGCCACCGATGATGGCAGGAAACTGCACCATGCCATCCTTTTCCAGCTCAGCACCGGACAGGGGAGCATCGGTAGCACCAAAAGCCACTGTCTTCGCGCGGATCTGGCGGATACCACCCGAAGAACCGATGGACTGATAGTTCAGACCCACGCCGGTTTCCTTCTTGTAGGCTTCAGCCCACTTGGCATACATCGGGAACGGGAACGTAGCGCCAGCGCCGGTGATGTCCGCCGCAAAGGCATTGCCCACCGCCAGGGAGGCCAATGCGACTGCGACGGTTTTGAGAAATACGCGTTTCATGAGATACCTTTCGGCAGGGGTTAACAGGAACACCACGAACTTTAGGGGGCGATCATGACAATTCAGTGACACAAATCCACCCCCTTTCGATCACTGCCACAAATACGATGACGCGTCTCCTGCGGCTTCACCGTTTTGTCACACAAGCCATTCACACTCCCCCTGCAATACTCCCGACCGCCCGCTGCGGCCCTACCCGGCCAAGCTTGGGTGGTTTCGGCGCATCGCGGTACGATGCCGCACGCAGCTCCCAACTTATCAACAATGCAGAACGGCACACGCCTCGCCGCGGTCGACCTCGGCTCCAATAGTTTTCGTCTGGAGATCGGGCGCTATGAGTTTGGACACGTCCAAAGGGTGGAATACCTGAAGGAAACTGTGCGCCAAGGCAACGGACTCGATGAGGATCGCAACCTTACCCGCGACGCCATGGAGCGCGGCTGGGCCTGTCTGGCGCGCTTTGGCGAGCGCCTGGCGGGTTTTCCCCGCGCGCAGGTGCGTGCTGTGGCGACCCAGACGTTGCGCGAGGCACGCAACCGCGAAGAATTCCTGTCACGCGGTAGTGAGGTACTCGGCTACCCCATCGACGTGGTATCTGGTCCCGAAGAGGCGCGTTTGATCTACCAGGGCGTGGCCCGGTTGCTGCCCCAATCGGACGAGCGTCGCCTGGTGGTGGATATCGGAGGACGGTCCACCGAACTGATCCTGGGTCAGCAATTCACACCCCATGCGGTGGCCTCTTTCCGCGTTGGCAGCGTCGCGTGGTCGCAGCGCTACTTTGCAAATGGGGAGTTCTCTGCCCAGGCGTTCTTGGCTGCTGAGATCGCCGCCAAGGCGGTGCTGGACGAGGCGCTGGAAACCTTTCGCCCCGATGCCTGGGACGTAGCCTATGGGTCGTCGGGTACGGCAGGTGCTGTCGGTGACATTCTGGCCGCTGCCGGGGGGCCACAGGGGCTGATCACCCAGGATGGGCTGAACTGGCTGCACGAGCGTCTGCTGCGCGCGCAAAGTGCAGACCGCCTGCGCCTGGAAGGACTCAAGGAGGAGCGCCGTGCGGTCATTGGCGGTGGCATCAGCGTGCTGCGCGCCATATTTGACCTGCTGGACATCCAGGAAATGCAGGTCGCACAAGGGGCGCTGCGCCAAGGAGCCCTGTACGACCTGCTGGACCGAGAGCAACCCGGCACCGATCTTCGCACCACTACGGTCCAGGGTTTGATGCAACGGTTTGGCGTGGACATGGAGCACGCAGATCGCGTGGCGCGTACCGCCTGCGCATTGTTTGACCAGGCCGCGCCTCTCGGAAGCGAACGTGCCAGCCGCAAGCTGGACTGGGCCGCCCGGCTGCACGAAATTGGCTGCCGCATTTCACACAGCGACTACCACCGCCACGGCGCCTACATTCTCGACAACACCGATGCTGCCGGATTTGCCGTGCCAGAACTGCACCGCCTGGGAGTGCTGGTACAGGGGCAGCGAGGCAAGGTGCGCAAGCTGGGTGTGGAACTGGACGACCCCATTTTTGTGCTGCAGCTGTTGTGTTTGCGCCTGGCGGTGGCCCTGTGCCACGCGCGCCGCGACCCCGATACCAAAGGGCTGTCGCTGCGCCAGGACAGACAGCGGTTTCAGGCCAGCGCCCGCCCCGGCTGGGCCCTGGCGTACCCTCAGTCTGCCCACCTTTTGCGCGAAGAAGTGCAAGCCTGGCAGAAGACGCCTTGGGAGTTGGTCGTGGACATGTCTTGAGCAGACAACATAAACGGTATAAACTGTTTATACCGTTTATCAAATATCTACCATGACCACTGCCAGCACCACCCCCAGCCCCGTTGCCGCACCCGCCGCGCCTGCAGTCGCAACTGCAAAGGCGGCCAAGCCCGCCAAGCCAGCTGCGGCCGTCAAAGCACCCAAAGCAGCAAAAACAGCCGTGGCAGAAAAGACCTCTACCTCCAAGGCCGTTACAGCGCCCAAGCCAGTCAAGGCAGCAGTTGCAACCAAGCCCGGCAAGGCCAACGACGTCAAGGCCAAGAAGCCCAAACTGGTGCGAGACAGCTTCACCATCCCCAAAGATGAGTACGCCGTGCTCGACCTCTTGAAGCAACGCGCCACGACACTGGCCCATCCGGTCAAGAAAAGCGAACTACTGCGTGCAGGGCTCAAGGTTCTGGCAGGGCTTTCAGACAGCGCATTGCGCACCGCATTGCAGGCCGTGCCATCCATCAAGACCGGTCGCCCAAAAGCCGATGCAGCAGAAACCACGCCAGCGGCAGCTGCCAAGACAGCGACCAAAGCCACCGGCAAGACAGGTCGCAAGTGAATCAGGCCCCGAGGCACTACGGGCGTCGAGGTAGAAGCCTCACGGATGCTCAGACACTGGCGGGCGGATCATAGAAACTCCGGCGACTGCACCGCCATCAGCACGGTCTGGCTATGATCCCAACGCTGGCGCTGACGCAGCCACCACACCGAGCCCTTGCGAACCGGGCATTCCGGGGCCTGGAGTTGCAGCAACTGAGCAATGGTCTGGCCCAACATGGGTTGGTGTCCCACCACCAGCACAGCGCCTTTGGCGCGAGGCCATTGCACCAGCTCCAGCAAATCCAGCGGTGTTCCGCCCGGCAATAGTTCTGCGCGCATCTTGAACTTGCGACCCAGCGCCTGGGCCGTTTGTTCGGTACGCCGCGCGGGGCTTGCCACTACCCTCAAGCCTTCTGGCAGCTGGCGATCAAGCCAGGCGGCCATGCGCGCCGCCTGTTTCTCACCGCGGGAGGTGAGCGGGCGGGCAAGATCGTCATGGCCGTCCTCAGCCTCCTCCGCTTCGGCATGACGCCAAAGGATCAAATCCATCATGCAGCCTCTGGCTCCTCACGACCCAGAGGAGGCCGAGGCCCATAGCGCACCATCAACGCGCTCTGGGCGCCATGACCGTCCACAGGATGTGCTGCGCGGTCATAGGTGCCGCCTGCGTTCAAAGTCCAGGCGTCACGGTCGTCACACAGGTAGGCCACCAAGCACTCATCGATGATTTGCTGGCGCAGTGTGGCGTCGGTGACAGGCCACGCCAGTTCCACACGGCGCATCATGTTGCGGTTCATCCAATCGGCGCTTGAGAGATAGAGGTCCTCTTCACCGCCGGCACGAAAGTAAAAAACGCGCGTGTGTTCCAAGAACCGGCCGATCACCGACCGCACGCGGATGTTGTCAGTCACTCCCGGCACCTGCGCGGCCAGCATGCAGGCCCCGCGCACGATCAGATCGATGCGCGCGCCGCGCTGCCCAGCGAGGATCAGTGCCCGCATCAGTCCCTCATCGGTCAAGGCATTCATCTTGGCCACGATCCGTGCATCTTCCCCACGGCTTGCAGCCAGTCCCACACGTTCGATTTTTTCGATCATCCGGCGGTGCAGATGAAACGGTGCAAGCATGAGCTTACGCAGCTTGGGCGGCCGGTTCTGGCTGGCGAGATGGTTGAATACGCCATCCATGTCGGCGGTAGTTTCGTCATCAGCCGTGAGGTAGCTCAGGTCGGTGTACAGCTTGGCCGTGCGCACGTTGTAGTTGCCGGTGGACAGATGGCCGTAACGGCGTAGCTGCCGTCCCTCGCGGCGCGTGACCAGCAGCATCTTGGCATGGGTCTTGAGGCCGACCACGCCATACACCACCTGTGCGCCAATCGACTCCAGCGCCTCAGCCCAGTTGATGTTGGCCTCCTCGTCAAAGCGCGCTTTCAGCTCTACCACCGCCATCACTTCCTTGCCCCGACGCACGGCCTCGCTGAGCAAGTCCATGAGTTCGGAGTCGGCCCCTGTTCGGTAAATGGTCTGCTTGATGACCAGTACCTGGGGGTCGTTCACAGCCTCGCGCAGGAACGCAAGCAACCCATCAAAGCTTTCGAAAGGCTGGTGAATCAGCACATCACGCTGCCGCAATTGCTCCATGATGGACACATTGGGCTGCAGTTGCCGGGGCCATGCAGAGCTCCAGGGCGAGAACAGCAGCGCAGGATCATTCACCAAATCCACCAACTGATTGAGGCGCACCAGGTTCACAGGGCCATGCACACGGTACAAGGCGGCACCAGGCAGATCAAATTGCCCCAGCAAAAAGTCCGACAGGAAGCGTGAACAACCCGCGGAGACCTCCAGCCGCACAGCCTGTCCGTAGTGGCGATGCTGGAGGCCCTGCCGCAAGGCGGTGCGCAGGTTGCGCACGTCCTCTTCATCCAGCGCCAGATCGGAGTGGCGCGTGACACGAAACTGCGAAAACTCCGTCACATCCCGGCCAGGAAAGAGGTCCTCCAGATGCGCCCGCACGATGCTCGACAAGCTGACAAACAATGCCCCTTGAGGCGCCACCTTCTTCGGCATGCGGATCAGGCGGGGCAAGGCACGGGGCACCTTCACGATAGCGATTTCGTTCTCGCGACCAAAGGCATCGCGCCCCTTGAGGCGAACGATAAAGTTCAGCGATTTGTTGGCCACCTGGGGAAACGGATGGGCCGGGTCCAGACCCACCGGAATCAACAACGGGCGGACCTCGCGCACAAAATAGTCGTGCACCCAACGCTTTTGCTCTGGGGACCGCTCGCCGTGCGCCACGATGCGGATCCCGTGCTGCGCGAATGCGGGGACCAAATCCTCGTTGTACAGCGCATATTGCCGCTCCACCAAGTTGTGGACCTGGGCGGAGAGCGCCTCAAACGATGCGGTGGTGTAGAGACCCTTGGTCTCCCCCTTCTTGGCCGCAGTGATGTGCTCCGCCGCACGCACTTCAAAAAATTCATCCAGGTTCGACGACACGATGCACAGGTAGCGCAGCCGCTCCAGCAGTGGGACATCCGTGCGGACAGCCCAGTCGAACACGCGCTCGTTGAAAGCCAGAATGCTGTGATCACGGTCCAGAAACATGTGGAGCGCGCCACCGGGGGAAACAATGCTCGGCACAGAATCATTGTCATGTGACAAGGTGTGCAAAGAGTCTCCGACAGCATCAGGGTGCCCGCGCTGCAGGGAAAGTGAATCAACAGGAGGCACGGGTGGCATGGGTACGCGGGGGCGGCAATTGCAGGATTGCTGCAGTATTTAACGCTCAGATGACAATTGCGTGACAGATTTTGTGACAGACACAAAAACACCTTGTGCGCTGGAGCGAGCCGGCACCAGATACTGCTGAAACAGCCTGGCCGCATGGGCCCAGGTGAACTCCAGGGCTCGGCTACGCGCCTCGGCTCGCGGTGTCGCCAACGCCTGCCGAGTGGCGGCCAATAGGCTGTCATTCAACACACCACCCACAGGCGTTTTGCCCCCCACGCCACCGAGCACCTCGCGGGGACCGTCTTCCGGAAAAGCGGCGACCGGTGTTCCACAAGCCATTGCCTCGAGCATCACCAGCCCAAAGGTCTCCGAGCGGCTTGGAAACACAAATACATCGGCTGACGCGTACACCTGCGCCAGCGCCTCCCGGTCCAGGATGCCAAGCCAGCGCACCTGCGGGTACTTGGCTTTGAGACGCACCTCCAATGGCCCAACGCCGCAAACCACCTTGGTACCAGGCATGTCCAGTCGCAAAAATTCCTCAATGTTCTTTTCGTACGAAATGCGGCCCACGTACAAAGCCACCGGGTGGGCCAACACGCCGGTCAGTGGGCTCTGGCAGACCTCGCCATGAAAGTGAAACGACTGGGTATCCACGCCGTGGGTCCACAAGCGCAACTGGCGAAAGCCCCGCTGTTCCAGCATCTGCAAGACCCCTTGCGTGGGCACCATAACCCCGGACGAGGGGCGGTGAAAATGCCGGAATAGCGCATAACCCCAGCCCAGAGGTACGCGCAGGGCCGCCTGCAAAATCTCTGGAAATCGCGTGTGAAAGGCCGTGGTGAAGGCCAGCCCACGCCGGAGACAGTAACGGCGTCCAGCCCATCCCAACGGCCCTTCAGTGGCCAGGTGGATGGCGTCTGGGCGCATGGCATCCAACTTCTGGGCCAGCAATTTATAGGGCCGTACAGCAAGATCAATGCCCGCGTAGCCTGGGCAAGGGCGCGTGGCAAACTGGCCAGGGTGCAGCACTTGCACGTCATGCCCGGCGTCCTCCAGTTCTCGCACGAGCTCCAGCAATGTCGTGACCACACCATTGACCTGGGGCAACCATGCATCGGTCAACAGAGCGATCTTCATGCAGGCACCTGTGTCGCCTGGCCGGGCGCGGCGGCCACGGGCATCGCAGGCCATTGCAAGAGTTCCAGCCGGCCATCAAGATGCTCGACCAGCGCCGTATGGCTCTCCACCCAGTCGCCATCGTTGCAGTACAAAATGCCGCCAATCTCGCGCATCTCGGCGCGGTGGATATGTCCGCAGACTACACCATCATGACCACGGCGACGGGCCTCTGTAGCCACGGCCACCTCGAAGTCGGTGACGTAGTTGAGCGCCTTTTTCACCTTGCCTTTCAGGTAGGCGGACAGCGACCAATATGGCAGCCCCATGCGCGCCCGGAGGGTGTTCAGATGGCGATTGAGCTTGAGCGTAAATTCATACAGGTTGTCGCCCACATAAGCGAGCCATTTGGCACACTGGATCACGCCATCAAAGTGGTCTCCGTGCGTGACCCACAGGCTGCGCCCATCGGCAGTGGTGTGCACCGCATCGGCCACCACATCAATACCCCCAAAGGAATGCCCCACAAACGCGCGGGCAAACTCGTCGTGGTTACCAGGAACGAACACCACGCGACACCCCTTGCGCGCGCGTCGCAACAGTTTTTGCACCACGTCGTTATGCGCCTGCGGCCAGAACCACCGGCGACGCAATTGCCACCCGTCCACGATGTCACCGACCAGGTACAGATGGTCGCTGGGATGGTGCTTGAGAAAGTCCAGAAGCGCCGCGGCCTGACAACCCGGTGTGCCCAGGTGCAGATCTGAAATGAACACCGCGCGAAACCGCCGCTGACCGACGGGCGATGCATGTGCGTCGGGCTCTGCACCCTGTGGCACCAGGGACTCGTTCAACCAGGGGCCCAGAGCGTCGAACGCTGCGCGCACCGGTCAAGCCCCCAGAAAGTGCTTGCGGTAGCGGGGATGCAAGTCAGCCAGCCGCATCAGCATGGGCAGGTCTGCCGTGTTGAAGTCAGGGTCCCAGGCGGGAGCCCCCAGCACGCGGGCCCCCAGGCGCAAATAGCCCTTGATCAACGCGGGTGGGTCCACGGCGATGGAGCCATCCAGGTGTTCCACGGGCAGCGGCAGGCGCGGCAGCACGTGGTACTCGATGGGTGCCAGATGGGTTTTTCGCACTTGCTGCCAGATGCTCGCAGCCGCGTCGCCGCTGACCACGCCGTTGTGGAGCATGGGGATGCTGGCGCAGCCAATCATCGTGTCGAGTTCATTGCGGACCATGAAATCCGCCAGCGCACTCCACAACGCCATGATCACGCCCCCGTGGCGGTGATCTGGGTGTACGCAGCTGCGACCCAGTTCAACCATGCGGGGGCGGAGCGTGCGCAGGCGCGTCAGGTCAAATTCGGTATCGCTATAGGTTCCACCCACCCGCTTGGCCTGCGCCGGTGTCAGCACCCGGTAAGTCCCAATGACTTGCCGGCTTTGCGCATCGCGTACGAGAAGGTGCTCGCAATAGTCGTCAAAAAGGTCCACGTCGTGGCCAGGAATGGGGGTCGTCAATCGAGCACCCATTTCTGCTGCGAACACCTCAAACCGCAGGCGCTGAGCTTCGCGAACTTCATCCAGATGCCTGGCCCAAGCTACCTCGATAGCGCCACGCGCAGGGACGGACGAATGTGCAGCGCTCGACACAACGCCAGGACGCTGAACAATGCTGGTGCCCGCCGTCTCGGGCGATGTGGACAGCTGCATCAAAGTGGGCAGGTCGTTCATGGGCAACGTCTCCTTCGGTAAGAACGGGCACAGCTGGAATTTCCAACCGGAGCGGGAATCCGCTTTCCTGGCCGCGAGTGTGAAAGCCACGCATGACATGCCCATGTCTGCGACGTGTCAGCGCCATGACACAGTGCCCACCTATCAGGACGAGCGCCCACCGATGGCCTGCATAATTGGTTGAGGAACCTCGTGCCGTGCCTTCACCCACCCTGCCCACCCCCCGCAGCCCCATCGCCGCTTTTGTGGCGATGTTCTTGCTGGCTGCAGCCTGCGCGGGGGCGGTGGTCTGGACGCTGGAGCGCCAGGAACGCGCGCAGCAGCGCACCCAGGCGGCAGATATGGCGGGGGACCATGTTCAGGCCCTGCAACGCGCCATCGAGTTGGCGCTCTCGGCCAACAACACGCTGGTGGCACTGGTGCGTCAAGGTCACGGCAACGTGCGCCAGTTCGAGGAAATCGGTACGCAGATGCTGCCGTTCTATCCGGGTATTGCAGCCATGGGTCTGTCCCCGGGCGGGGTGGTTCAGCAGGTTGTGCCGCGCAAGGGCAACGAAAATTCGATTGGATTTGACCAGCTCAACGACTCCCGCCAAGGCCCCGAATCCGCACGCGCACGTGAATCCGGCCTGCTGACGCTGGCGGGACCGATGGAACTCGTGCAAGGCGGCCTGGGGATCGTGGGGCGCCAACCGGTGTACCTGGAAGATGACCTGGGGCGCCGCAGCTTTTGGGGGTTCACCTACGTCACTATCCGCCTACCCGACGTGCTGGCAATGGCCCGGTTACCCCAGCTCACCGAGCGTGGTTTCCACTATCGCCTGTGGCGTGTTCGCCCGGACAACAAGCTGGAGCAGACGATTGCGGCATCCGATCCTCCGCCTACGAACGACGCCGTGGGGCGATCGCTCACGCTACCGAATGGCGAATGGATGCTGAGCTTGGCCCCGATCAAAGGATGGGGGGCCCCGGGCGTGCTGGCCCTGCGTTGTGCAATAGGCTTGCTGTTTGCCCTTCTGATGGGCTACCTCGCGCGCTTGCTGGTCGAACTGAAGGCGCACGAGCGGGGCCTGGCCACACAGGTGGCGCAGCGCACCTCCGAAATCCAGGCCACGCAGCAGCAGTTGCGCGCCACCATTGACGCGATTCCCGATCCGCTGTTCGAAATCGATCAGGAGGGCCGCTACTGCAGCGTACACAGCCCACGCGCCGAGCTGCTCATGGGGCCTGCCGACCAGCTAATTGGCCGCAATGTCACAGACGTACTGCCCGCCCTGGCCGCACTGACCGTGATGGATGTGCTCCACGAAGCGCAAACCCAAGGCTGGTCTACCGGGCGGCAGATCATGCAAGACCTGCCTGGCCTGGGCCCCACCTGGTTCGAACTGTCTGCCGCACGCAAGGCAGGCTCGGAAGGTGCCAAGCCCCGCTTCATCCTGCTGTGCCGCGACATCTCTGAACGCAAGCGGTCGCAAGAACAATTGCAATTGACGGCCCAGGTCTTCGACCAGAGCGGAGAGGCCATCGTGATTGCCGATGCGGCCCATACCATCGTGCGCATCAATCGCGCCTTCAGCCGCATCACCGGCTACTCGGAGGCCGAGGCGGTGGGTCAGTCGATGCGCCTGCTCACGGTGGCCGAGTCCACCCGCGACTTCAACGCTGACTCGGTGTACACACAACTCACCCGGGAGGGTCACTGGGAGGGTGAGGCATGGGGCCGCCGCAAGGACGGATCAACCTACCCCCAGTGGCTGTCCGTGAGTAGCGTGCGCGACGGCAATGGCAGCACCACCCACTCCATTACGTTGTTCCGCGACATCACGCTGCAGCGCGAGGCACAGGACCGCATCCAGCGCCTCGCGCATTTCGATCCTCTTACCGACCTGCCCAACCGCGCGCTCCTGGCCGAACGCGCCCAGCGCCACATCGCACAGGAGCAGGCGCGGGGCGGGACGCTGGCCCTGCTGTTCCTGGATCTGGATCACTTCAAGAACGTGAACGACTCGCTGGGGCACCGCGTGGGGGATGTCCTGCTGGTGGCAGTGGCCCGCCGGCTCGAGTCCCTGCTGGGCACGCAAGATACCGTGTCACGCCTGGGCGGCGATGAATTCTTGCTGCTACTGCCTGCTGCCTCAGCGGCTCAGGCGGCCGACGCAGCCAACCGGCTGCTGGTTGCCGTGGCACAGCCATTTCAGGTGGAGCCTTACGAACTCACGACCACGCTGTCCGTGGGCATCGCCATGTATCCGGCAGACGGCGATTCGTTCGATACCCTGTACCAGCGCGCCGATGCCGCCATGTACCGCGCCAAGCAAAACGGGCGCAACCGGTTCGGCTTTTTCACCGCCGACCTGGAGGCCCGCACAGCGCGCGCCCTGCAGATCGAAAACGCCCTGCGACGGGCTCTGGAACGCAATCAGTTCGAGCTGCATTACCAACCCCAGGTCTCGCTCACCACGCGCCAGGTAGTCGGCGCCGAAGCGCTGCTGCGCTGGCGCCACCCCGAGCTGGGCATGGTGTCCCCGGCAGAATTCATTCCCGTGGCAGAGAGCAGCGGCATGATCGTCGCGATTGGCGAATGGGTGCTGAACACCGCTGTGCACGATGCCAAGCGCTGGCTGGACCTGCAGCTGCCCTTGCGGGCCGTGTCGGTCAACCTGTCGGCCGTGCAGTTCCGCCATCCGCAGTTACCCGAGATGGTGACGCGCTGCCTGCAGCAGGCCGGGCTGCCTGCGCGCCGGCTGGAACTGGAGCTGACCGAGGGCGCAGCGGTGGACGACCCCGCCGCCGCACTGGCCATGATGGACCAGTTGCATGACCGGGGCGTTCGGCTGTCGATGGACGACTTTGGCACCGGCTACTCGTCATTGAGCTACCTCAAGCGCTTTCAGATCTACAAGCTCAAGATCGACCAATCCTTTGTGAGAGACCTGGACGACGACGCCAACGACCGGGCCATCGTCAGCGCCATCATCCGCATGGCACAAGCACTGGGCATGCAGACCACGGCCGAGGGGGTGGAAACCGATGGCCAACTCGAATTCCTGCGCACTCAGGGATGCGACGAAGGCCAAGGCTACCTGTTCAGTCGTCCCCTGACTGCCGACGCCTTTGAAGCCTATCTGCGGGAACATCTGGGCAGCTGACAAGCTGCGTTGGGCGCCAAGCCCCTACGGAGCAAACGCGCTGAAGAGGAAAACGGGTGATCGAAGTACGGCAGAACATGCGGCGCCGTACTTCGCGCATACCCTCAAACGGTTTGTAAGCTGCCGCTGCTACACTTTGGCACAATTTTTTGAGGCCACCTGGCCCCGCCGCCTGTTCTGGTCTTATGTATTCGCTGTTCAGCACTCCGCCCTTGCAGCGACCCGGAGTGACTCCCGACACCCCCCTGCAACGTACCCTGCGCGAGCAACAGACCCTTCTGGACAGCGCGGGGGTGGGTATCGTGTTTCTGCGCCAGCGCAGCGTGGTGCGTTGCAACCAGCGGTATGCCGAGATTTTTGGCTACGGCAGTCCCGCCCGTTTGGTAGGACTCAACACGGAAGCCTTCTATCCAGACCGCGAAGCCTTCCGTGATCTGGGACGCACGGCCTACCCCGTGCTGGTGCAGGGCCAGTCATTTCGCGTGGAACGCCAGCTGCGCCGTCGTGACGGCACACTCTTTTGGGGCAGCCTCACAGGGCGGCTCATCAACCCGCACGATACCGGGGAAGGCTCGATCTGGATCGTGGATGACATCGACGAGCAAAGGCACGCTCAGGCCGCATTGAACTCTGCGGTGCGCGAAAAGCAGTTGCTCTTCGACAGCGCCATGGTCGGCATCGTGTTCCTGCGGGACCGGCACCTGACCCGCTGCAACAATCACTTTGAGCAGATGCTGGGTTTTGAGCCCGGCGAGCTCATGGGCAGTTCATCGCGCCGCTGGTATGCCAGCGATGCTGCATGGGAAGAAGTGGGCCACCGCTGTTACCCCGCGCTGGCGGGAGGGCAGTCTTACGAGGGCGAAGTGGATCTGTGCCGCAAGGACGGAACCCCTGTGATCTGCGAAGTACGCAGCAAGTGCATCGATCCGGCAGACCCTGCCCAGGGCACCATCTGGATCACCATGGACATTACCGACCGCAAACGCGCCCAGGCGGTGCTGGCTCAGGCCCACGGCGAGTTGGAGCGGCAGGTTCAGGACCGGACCCGCGAACTGCGCGAGACAGTGGAAAACCTGCACCGAGAGATCAATGACCGCAAGGCAGATCAGGAGCGGATCTACTGGCTGGCGCACTACGACGCCTTGACCGGTCTGCCCAACCGGGCACTGCTGGCAGAACGCGCGCAGCAGGCCATCCGCGTGGCCCAGGAGAACCAAACTCCGCTGGCCATCATCTTCCTGGACCTGGACCACTTCAAGCATGTGAATGACTCCCTGGGCCACCGGGTAGGCGACGTGCTGCTGGTCGAGATTGCCAAACGCCTGCGCGCTGTGGTGCGCGACAAGGACACCGTGTCGCGTCTGGGAGGGGATGAGTTCATCCTGCTGCTGCCGGGCGCCGACGCCCGCGGCGTCGCACGGGTCGCCGGCAAGTTGCAGGAGGCATCGCGCCAGCCCTATCAGATCGACCACCACGAACTGACCATGGCCCCCTCAATGGGCATTGCGCTGTTCCCGCAGGACGGACACGACTTCGATACGCTGACCCAATCGGCCGATGTGGCCATGTACCGAGCCAAGCTGGACGGGCGCAACACCTTTCGCTTCTTCACCCCAGAGATGCAGGCCCAGTCCGTACGTGCGTTGCAGCTCGAAAACGCGCTGCGCCGCGCGTTGGAGCGTGAGCAATTGCATCTGCACTACCAACCACAGATGAGCCTTTCAACAGGCTCCGTGCGCAGTGTCGAGGCTCTGCTGCGCTGGCAGCACCCCCAGCTGGGCGCCATCTCACCGGCAGAGTTCATCCCCATCGCTGAAGACAGCGGGCAGATTTTGCAGATCGGTGAGTGGGTGCTGCGTACAGCACTGGCCCAGCTCAAGGCGTGGCGCAGTTGCGGGTTTCCCGAACTTTCAATGGCGGTCAACCTCTCGGCCATCCAGTTTCGCCAGCCCCAGTTGCCAGAGCTGGTGAGCCGGGTGCTGGCGGAATTTGATCTGCCCCCGAATTCGCTGGAACTCGAACTGACGGAAGGCGTGGCCGTGGACGACCCCCATGCAGCTGTGGCCACCATGGACCAACTGCATGCACGGGGGGTTCGGATGTCGATGGACGACTTCGGCACCGGTTATTCATCACTCAGCCAGCTCAAGCGCTTTCAGATCTTCAAGCTCAAGATCGATCAATCGTTCGTGCGCGATCTGGGCAACGACAGCAACGACCGCGCCATCGTCAGCGCCATCATCCGCATGGCGCAGGCGCTGGGCATGCGCACCACGGCTGAGGGGGTAGAAACAGAGGGCCAACTGGCCTTTCTGCACCAGCAAGGGTGTGACGAAGCGCAGGGCTATCACTTCAGCACCCCATTGCCTGCAGAACAGCTGGAACGCTTCATGCGGCAACACACGACAGCGCACTGAACAGCCCGGAGGCCAATCATGGCGCGGCAGAGATCGCTGAGACGCCCCCCAGATCCAGGAATTCAACCCGCGCGGGCGGCATCGGCCAGGCACTGCGCACAAGAGCTGGCCACTTGCGCATCCTGCGCCTCCACCATCACACGCAGCAAGGGCTCGGTGCCGCTGGCACGGATCAGCACCCGGCCCGAGGAACCCAGTTGCTGCTCGACCGCCGCCGTGGCATCGGCCAGCAGACGGTTCGCCTTCCAGTCCTGCCCGGGCGCCAGCCGCACATTGAGCAACACCTGAGGGTACAGCGTGACGCCAGCCAGCAACTGCGCCAGCGTGCTGCCACTGCGCACACAGGCCTGCAGCACCTGCAGGGCGCTCACCAATCCGTCGCCGGTGGTGTGACGGTCCAGCGCAAGCAGGTGGCCCGAGCCCTCCCCTCCCAGCACCCACTGGTGGCGGGCCAGCTCCTCCAGCACATAGCGGTCTCCCACCTTGGCGCGCACAAACTTCACGCCTTTGGCCTGCAGCGCCACCTCCACCGCCATGTTGGTCATGAGGGTGCCCACCACGCCAGGCACGTGCTCGTCCCGGCCCATGCGATCGGCGGCCATCAGGTAAAGCAGCTCGTCGCCGTTGTACAGACGCCCCGTCGCGTCCACGATTTGCAAACGGTCTGCGTCGCCATCGAGCGCAATACCATAGTCGGCACGGTTAGCGCGTACGGCGCGCACCAACGCATCGGGGTGCGTAGCCCCCACCTCGTGGTTGATGTTGAGCCCGTCGGGCGCGCAGCCGATCGAGAGAACCTCTGCCCCCAGCTCGTGGAACACCTTGGGCGCGACCTGATACGCAGCGCCGTGGGCGGCATCCACCACCACCCTCAGCCCCTTGAGCGTCAGGTCCTGGGGAAAGGTGCTCTTGCAAAACTCGATATAACGCCCGGCTGCATCATCAAGCCGCCGGGCCTTGCCCAAGCTGGCAGAGTCGGCCCACACTGGTGGCTCAGCCAGGGCGGTCTCCACCGCCAGTTCCCAGGCGTCCGACAGCTTGGTGCCCTGTGCGCTGAAAAACTTGATGCCGTTGTCGGGGTACGCGTTGTGGCTTGCGCTGATGACCACACCCAGGCTGGCGCGCTGGGCTCGCGTCAGGTAAGCCACCCCGGGCGTTGGCAACGGCCCGAGCAGCACCACATCCACACCTGCGGAGTTGAAGCCAGATTCCAGGGCGCTTTCGAGCATGTAGCCCGAAATGCGAGTGTCCTTGCCGATCAGCACCGTCGGCCGCTCTTCTGTGCGGCGCAATACACGACCTACCGCATGGGCAAGGCGCAGCACAAAATCTGGCGTGATGGGCGGTTGCCCCACGGTGCCACGGATGCCATCGGTTCCAAAGTATTGGCGTGTCATGTTCTAGCGTCTCCTCGTACGGATCTCAGTATGTTGTTATCGACGACGGGGCCTGACGCCCCACCTGCCCAGTTTGACCAGCGGCTGGCGCCCTCAGCCAGATCGCTGCATGGCAGCCCACACCGCCAGCGCCGCCACCGTTTCGTGCACGTCGTGCACACGCACCACCGAGGCGCCCCGCTCGACCGCCAGTACCGCAGCGGCCACGCTGGGCACCATGCGCTGGCCCACCTCCAGCCCGGTCACCGTGCCCAGAGACGACTTGCGCGACCATCCTGCCAGCAGCGGATAGCCGGCCACCAACAGCTCCGACTGCCGGGCCAGCAAGGCGAAGTTCTGCTCCACTGTTTTGCCAAAGCCAATGCCCGCATCCAGCAAGATTCGGGTCTTTTCGACTCCTAGCGCCAGCAGATTATGCGTCTGCAGCTCCAAAAATGATAGCACCTGGGGCACAACATCGCCCTCCATGGGCGCCTGCTGCATGGTCTGAGGGTCGCGGTGCATGTGCATCAGGCAAACACCGCACTGGGGGTGGGCCGCGACCACCGTCACGGCGCCCGGCTGCCGCAAGGCCCAGATGTCATTGACGATGTCTGCACCCAGGTCCAGAACAGCGCGCATCACTTCGGGCTTGTAGGTGTCCACTGAAATCGGAACACCCAGGGTCACCGCCTCGCGCACCAGGGGCACGACACGAGCCAGTTCCTCGTCCAGCGACACGGCAGGGCTGCCCGGCCGCGTGGACTCGCCGCCGATGTCCAGAATATCGGCGCCCTCCTTCAGCAGCTGCTCGCAATGCCGCATCGCAGCAGCCGTGGAGCCATGGTGCCCCCCGTCAGAGAAGGAATCGGGGGTCACGTTGACGATGCCCATGACCTGGGGACGGATCAAATCGATTGCGAAGCGGGAGGTTTGCCAGATCATGTCTCGATCACGTCCATGCGGATTTGCGAAAAGGCGGCCATGCAGCGCCAGTTGCTAGGGTAAAGCGCGACGGCCACCATGAAAAACGGGGCACAAGGCCCCGTTCAAACGGCTGGACCGCGAGCCCGGTCAGGCGGCCGTCGGTGCGGTGTCTGTGGCCACGGCCGGGGTGCCACCGCTGGAATTGTCGCCTCCGGAGGGGGGCGTGCGCGGCGTCCAGTCCTTGGGAGGACGGGGCGCCTTGCCTGCCATGATGTCGTCCAACTGCTCGGTATCAATGGTTTCCCATTCGAGCAAGGCCTTCGCCATGGCATGCATCTTGTCGCTGTTTTCCTCGATCAGGCGACGCGCCAGGTTGTACTGCTCGTCAATGATGCGGCGCACTTCCATGTCCACCTTTTCCATGGTCTGCTCGCTCATGGTGGTGGTTTTAGTGACCGAGCGGCCCAAGAACACTTCACCTTCATTCTCGGCATAGACCATCGGCCCCAAGGCATCGGTCATGCCGTAGCGCGTCACCATGTCGCGGGCAATGTGGGTTGCGCGCTCGAAGTCGTTGCTGGCGCCGGTGGTCATCTGGTTCATGAACACTTCTTCGGCAATGCGCCCACCGAACAGCATGCTGATCTGGTTGAGCATGTATTCGCGGTCATAGCTGTAGCGGTCCTGCGCGGGCAGGCTCATCGTCACGCCCAGGGCGCGGCCACGGGGAATGATGGTGACCTTGTGCACAGGGTCGCACTTGGGCAGCAGCTTACCGATCAAGGCGTGGCCGGACTCGTGGTACGCCGTGTTGCGGCGCTCTTCCTCGGGCATGACCATGCTCTTGCGCTCGGGGCCCATAAGAATCTTGTCCTTGGCCTTCTCAAAATCCTGCATCTCCACCGTGCGCGCATTGCGGCGAGCAGCCATCAGAGCGGCCTCGTTGCACAGGTTGGCCAGATCAGCACCGCTCATGCCAGGCGTGCCACGGGCAATGATGCCGGGGTTGACGTCTTGCCCGACCGGAATCTTGCGCATGTGGACATTCAGGATCTGCTCGCGGCCACGAATGTCGGGCAGCGTCACATACACCTGACGGTCGAAACGGCCGGGGCGCAGCAGAGCGGCATCCAGGATGTCGGGGCGGTTGGTGGCAGCCACCACAATCACGCCCAGGTTGGTTTCGAAACCGTCCATCTCGACCAGCATCTGGTTCAAGGTCTGTTCGCGCTCGTCGTTGCCACCACCCAGGCCCGCACCGCGCTGGCGGCCCACGGCGTCAATTTCATCGATGAAGATGATGCACGGGGCGTTCTTCTTGGCGTTGTCGAACATGTCGCGCACACGGGCTGCGCCCACGCCCACGAACATTTCGACAAAGTCGGAGCCCGAGATGCTAAAGAACGGGACCTTGGCCTCGCCCGCGATGGATTTGGCCAGCAAGGTCTTGCCGGTGCCCGGGGGGCCGACCAGCAGCAAACCACGGGGGATACGGCCGCCGAGCTTCTGGAATTTCTGCGGGTCCTTCAGGAAGTCCACAACTTCCTTGACTTCTTCCTTGGCCTCATCGCAGCCAGCCACGTCCGCGAACGTGACCTGGTTGTTGTTTTCGTCGAGCATGCGCGCCTTGCTCTTGCCGAAGCTGAAGGCACCGCCCTTGCCGCCGCCCTGCATTTGGCGCATGAAGTACACCCACACGCCAATCAGCAACAGCATAGGGCCCCAGCTGACCAGAAGGGTCATGAGCAAGGAGCCTTCTTCGCGGGGCTTCACGTCAAACTTGACGTTGTGGTTCAGCAGGTCACCCACCAAGCCACGATCCAGCACCGAAGCGTTCGTGCGGATCTTGCGGTCATCGGTGGTGACCGCCACAATCTCGCCGCCGCTCAACCCCTCGGGAATGGTGGCGCTCTTGATGCGGTTGTTGCGGACCTCGTCCAGGAACTCGGAATACCCGACGTGGCCTGCGCTGGCGCCGCTGCGGGTGTCAAACTGCTTGAACACCGTGAACAGCACCATGGCGATGACCAGCCAAACGGCAATTTTTGAAAACCACTGATTGTTCAAGCGGGGCTCCAGTTGCAGGGAACAGAAAACGGACACACTGCCGTCATGGCACGCATGTGTGGCCCATTTTAGGTCTTTCAAGCCACGGGGCCAGTTCTATTCCCCCTCACTCCCATGGAATCAGCGCGGGCTTTGCCGCCAAAGTTCACAGATTCTTGACCTGAGGCAAGCCCGCGCCATCCGCCTTTTTGAGCCCCATGCCCACCAGAAAGGTTTCGGACGACTTGTCACGCGAGGCCTTGGGCTTCAAGGGTTTGACCACCTTGAAGGTCTGCTTGAACAAGGTCACCAGATCACTGTAGCCGCTGCCATGGAACAGCTTGACCACGAGTGAACCCTCCGGTTTCAAATGGTTGCACGCAAAATCCACGGCCAACTCCACCAGATGGGCAATCCGCGCCGCGTCGGCCGACTCAATGCCCGACAGGTTGGGCGCCATATCGGATACCACCACATCCACCACCCGGCCGTCGAGCGCCTGCTCCAATCGCTCCAGCACCTCGGGCTCGCGAAAATCGCCATTCAGGTAGGTGACACCCTCTATGGGCTCCATGGGCAGGATGTCCAGCGCAATGATTACCCCATTGAGCTGCCCCGCTGCTGCGCCTGCGGGCGACATGCGCCTGCGCAGGTACTGGCTCCACGCACCAGGCGTGGAGCCCAGATCCACCACGGTGTAGCCCGGCTTAATGAGGCCCAACTGCTCGTCAATCTCCTTGAGCTTGTAGGCGGCGCGGGCACGATAGCCCTCTTTCTGCGCCAATTTGACATAGGTGTCATTCACGTGGTCGTTGAGCCACGCCTTGTTCACCTTCTTGCTCTGGGTTTTGACTTTCATATGGCGGTATTGTCTCTCGACAATCGCTGCAGTGGCTGACCTCCAAGACACGCCGCGCACGGCAGCCGGAGTCACGTCCAGCCGGGCCGCAGACATAATACGGGTATGCCCCAAATTCAATTGACTCCTGCCGAGCGCCGGGAACAACGCGCCAATGCCCACCACCTGGACCCCGTGGTCCTGATCGGCGGCGATGGCCTCACCCCTGCGGTCAAGAAGGAAATCGACGCTGCCCTCAACGCCCATGGTCTCATCAAGGTGCGTGTTTTCAACGATGACCGCGTGGCGCGCGAGCTGATGTACCAGGAGCTGACCGCTGAACTCAATGCCGCGCCTATCCAGCACATCGGCAAGCTGCTGGTGCTGTGGCGGCCACAACCCGTCAAGGAACGCACCGTCGATGAAGATCGCATGCCCGGCCCACGCGACGTCAAGGTACTGAAATACAGCAAGCGGGGTGGTCAGCGCCCAGAGATCAAGCAGTTGCGTGTGCTCGGCAACCAGCGCCTCACCTCGGGCGGCCAGATCAAGCGCGCCAAGCCCAAGCAAAAATCCATCAAGAAGCGCCAGGCAGACTGATGAGCCACGATGCAGGCTCGGCAGCACTTGCAACCGTTGCAGCACCTGCCGACAGGGCGCCGATGCGCCACATTCTCTGCATGAAATGGGGCACGAAATATGGCCCTGAATATGTCAACCGGCTGTATGCCATGGTACGCCGACATCTGAGCGGCGATTTCCGTTTTGTCTGCCTCACCGATGACAGCACCGGCATCCGCAGCGAAGTGCAATGCCTGCCCATTCCCGCACTGGATTTGCCGCCCGGCATTCCCGAGCGGGGCTGGACCAAGCTGGCCACCTTCAGCGCAGACTTGCACGGGCTGCGTGGCACCGCCTTGTTTCTGGACGTGGATGTGGTCATCACTGGCAGCCTGGATGATTTCTTCACCCAGCCCGGTGAATTCCTGATCATCCACGACTACAAGCGTCCGTGGCGCATCACCGGCAACTCGTCGGTATACCGCTTTGAGCTGGGTGCACACCCCGATGTGCTGGCGTATTTTCGTGAGCACTTCGCCGAAATCCGCGCGCAGTTCCGCAACGAGCAGGCCTATCTGTCCGACTTCTTGCACAAGCAGGGCAAATTGCAGTATTGGCCCGCCGCGTGGTGTCCCAGTTTCAAGTACCACGGGATACCGCCCTGGCCCACCAACTATTGGCGCGTGCCGTTCGTACCTGAAGGTGCACGCATCGTGATTTTTCACGGGGAATGCAACCCCCCGGATGCACTGGCTGGGCGGCGCAATCGCCGTTTTCGCTACATCCGCCCTGCTACCTGGGTAGCAGAGCACTGGCACGAATAGACGCGGCGAAGCCAATTGGTCACTGAAAATCGGCGGGGCTACCTGCCCAGCTGCCAGCTGCAATCGACCCGCCGGTGAACCGATCACCTGGGAGTCAATCGCTGTCGGCTGGCTCTTCCACTGTGCTATGGGCTCCAGGTCGCAGTGTTTGCCAGAAGACCGTCAAGGCACAGCCCCATTGCAATGCGTACATCACTGTCCCCACGCTGTGCCACAGACGCAAGTCCTGCCGGGCCACGATGCGGGGCGCCACGCCAAACTGATTGAGCAAAGCCAGCAGCAGACCACCCAAAACGAACAGCATGGCGGCACGCGCCCAGGGATACTGCACCACGGCATGCCTGGGCCTGGACAAGAGCAGTAGCACCACGCAACACACCACAGCCACCCAGGTTTGAGCCGCAAAAAGCCGGGCGGCCATCTGCCCCGCAATAGCGGGGGAAGGCAGATACGCAAACAGCAGGGGCACGACCAAAAAGCCGATGGTGGTCAGGCTGGCCCACCACAAGGCCGCCACCAAAGCGGGAAGCCGCGGGCGCACGCCCAGCCACACAGCAGCCATCACGCCCTCATTGGTAGCTGACCGCCACCACTTCGTAGCGGCGAATGCCGCCGGGGGCTTGCACCTCAGCGGTATCGCCCTCTTCCTTGCCAATCAACGCACGCGCGATGGGGCTGGAGATATTGATCAGGCCCTGCTTGAGATCCGCCTCGTCTTCGCCCACGATCTGGTACTTCACCGTATCACCGGAATCTTCGTCTTCGAGCTCGACCGTGGCACCAAACACCACCTTGCCGCCGCCATCGACCGCACTGGGGTCGATGACCTGGGCCACCGAGAGCTTGCCCTCGATCTCCTGGATGCGGCCTTCGATGAAGCCCTGGCGATCCTTGGCAGCGTCGTAGTCGGCGTTTTCGCTCAGGTCGCCCTGTGCGCGCGCTTCGGCAATGGCCGAGATCACGGCAGGCCGCTCCACGGTCTTGAGTCGGTGCAGCTCTTCCTTGAGCATTTCAGCGCCGCGCTTGGTGATTGGAATGGTGGCCATGCGATTGAGTCTCCACAAGTCAAAACGGTGAAAGTGCGAAGCACTTCCACCGATCGGTCGCCACGCTGCTCCCCGCAAAACGCTGGGGGCGCACATGGCACATCTACAAAAGGAAACCGCCGCACGTTGCCGCGCGGCGGTGTTAGTTCAGCAGCAATTATGCCGTGTTTGCGGCGGCCAAAGCCACCACAAAAACCCGGTCAGGCCGCCAGCTGGGCGTGCAGTTCCTGCACGGAATACACATCGAGCTTGTCCAGGTACTTCATGCCTTCTACGGCCGCCTCCGCACCGAAGATGGTGGTGAAGGTGGTCACGCGTGCCAGCAGCGACGAGGTACGGATCGCGCGCGAATCGGCAATCGCGTTGCGGCGTTCTTCCACCGTGTTGATGACCATGACAATCTCGTTGTTCTTGATCATGTCCACGATGTGCGGACGGCCTTCCGTGACCTTGTTGACCACCACCACGGGAACACCTGCCTCGGCAATGGCGGCGGCCGTACCCTTGGTCGCCACCAGGTCGAAGCCCAGCGCCACCAGCTGGCGGGCGATGTCCACCGCGCGGGGCTTGTCGTTGTTCTTCACGGTGAGGAACACCTTGCCCGAAGTCGGCAGCTTCGTGCCAGCGCCCAGCTGGCTCTTCACGAAGGCTTCGCCAAAGGTCTTGCCCACACCCATGACTTCGCCGGTGGACTTCATCTCGGGGCCGAGGATGGTGTCCACGCCAGGGAACTTGACGAAGGGGAACACCGCTTCCTTGACGCTGAAGTAAGGCGGTGTGACTTCCTTGGTGATGCCCTGCGAAGCCAGCGTCTGGCCCGCCATGCAGCGTGCCGCGACCTTGGCCAGCTGGATGCCGGTGGCCTTGGAGACAAACGGCACCGTGCGCGAGGCGCGGGGGTTCACTTCCAGCACGTAGATGACGTCCTTGCCATCCACTTCCTGGATGGCGAACTGCACGTTCATCAGACCCACCACATTCAGGCCTTCGGCCATGGCAGCCGACTGGCGCTTGAGCTCATCCACCGTGGCTTGCTTGAGGTAGTACGGCGGCAGCGAACAGGCCGAGTCGCCCGAGTGCACACCGGCTTGTTCAATGTGTTCCATCACGCCGCCGATGAAGGTCTTGCCTTCAGGGTCACGCAAGCAGTCCACATCGCACTCGATGGCATCGTTCAGGAAGCGGTCCAGCAGCACGGGCGAGTCGTTGCTCACCTTCACGGCCTCGCGCATGTAGCGCTCCAGGTCGCGCTGTTCGTGGACGATTTCCATCGCACGGCCGCCCAGCACGTAGCTGGGGCGCACCACCAGGGGGTAACCCAGCGTGGTGGCCTTTTCCAGGGCCTCGGCTTCGGTACGTGCGGTGGCATTGGGCGGCTGGCGCAGGCCCAGATCGCCCAGCAGCTTCTGGAAACGCTCGCGGTCTTCGGCCGCGTCGATCATGTCGGGGCTGGTGCCGATGATCGGCACGCCTTCGGCTTCCAGGCCCAGTGCGAGCTTCAAAGGCGTCTGGCCGCCGTACTGCACGATCACGCCGTGTGGCTTTTCCTTGTCCACGATCTCGAGCACGTCTTCCAGCGTCAGCGGCTCAAAGTACAGACGGTCGGACGTGTCGTAGTCGGTCGAAACCGTCTCAGGGTTGCAGTTGACCATGATGGTTTCGTAGCCATCCTCGCGCATGGCGAGTGCAGCATGCACGCAGCAGTAGTCGAACTCGATGCCCTGCCCGATGCGGTTCGGGCCACCGCCCAGCACCATGATCTTTTTCTTGTCCGTGGGCGCGGCTTCGCACTCTTCCTCGTAGGTCGAGTACATGTAGGCCGTGTTCGTCGCAAACTCGGCAGCGCAGGTGTCCACGCGCTTGTAGACCGGGCGCACGTTGAGGGCGCGGCGCGCTTCGCGCACCGACTTCTCGGTGGTCTTGAGCAACTTGGCCAGTCGGCGGTCGGAGAAGCCCTTCTTCTTGAGCGTGCGCAGCGTGTCAGCGTCCAGCGATGCCAATGCAGCGTCACCCTTTTCTGCGGCGATCTTGTCCAGCTCCAGCTCGATCTTCACGATCTCTTCGATCTGCACCAGGAACCACTTGTCGATCTTGGTGAGGTCGTACACCTCGTCCACCGACAGGCCCATGGCAAACGCGTCGCCCACGTACCAGATGCGCTCAGGACCGGGCTCACCCAGTTCTTTTTCGAGCACTTCGCGGTCCTGGGTTTTTTCGTTCATGCCATCCACGCCCACTTCCAGGCCCCGCAGGGCTTTCTGGAAGGATTCCTGGAAGGTGCGGCCCATGGCCATCACCTCACCCACAGACTTCATCTGCGTGGTCAGGCGGCTGTCGGCGGTGGGGAATTTTTCGAACGCAAAACGTGGGATCTTGGTGACCACGTAGTCGATCGAAGGCTCGAACGATGCAGGCGTGGCGCCACCCGTGATTTCGTTCTTCAGCTCATCGAGCGTGTAGCCCACGGCCAGCTTGGCAGCGACCTTGGCAATGGGGAAACCCGTGGCCTTGGACGCCAGTGCCGACGAACGCGACACACGGGGGTTCATCTCGATGACGATCATGCGGCCGTCCTTCGGATTCACCGAGAACTGCACGTTGGAGCCGCCCGTGTCCACGCCGATCTCGCGCAGCACCGCGAGCGACGCGTTGCGCATGATCTGGTATTCCTTGTCGGTCAACGTCTGCGCGGGAGCCACCGTGATCGAGTCACCCGTGTGCACGCCCATCGGGTCCAGGTTCTCGATGGAGCAGATGATGATGCAGTTGTCCGCCTTGTCGCGGACCACTTCCATCTCGTACTCCTTCCAGCCGAGCAGCGACTCTTCGATCAGCAGCTCGTTGGTGGGCGAGGCTTCCAGGCCGCGCTTGCAGATGGTCTCGAACTCTTCAGGGTTGTAGGCAATGCCGCCGCCCGTGCCACCCAGCGTGAAGCTGGGGCGGATCACCGTGGGGAAGCCCACGCTCTTTTGCACCGCCCAGGCTTCGTCCATGCTGTGGGCGATGCCGGAGCGCGCGGAGCCCAGACCGATCTTGGTCATGGCGTCCTTGAACTTCAGGCGGTCTTCGGCCTTGTCGATGGCCTCAGGGGTGGCACCGATCAGCTCGACCTTGTACTTGTCGAGCACGCCGTTGCGCCACAGGTCCAGCGCGCAGTTCAGTGCGGTCTGGCCACCCATGGTGGGCAGGATGGCGTCGGGACGTTCCTTGGCGATGATCTTCTCGACCGTCTGCCAGGTGATGGGCTCGATGTAGGTGACGTCGGCAGTGGCCGGGTCGGTCATGATCGTTGCAGGGTTGCTGTTGATCAGGATGACCTTGTAGCCTTCTTCGCGCAGGGCCTTGCAGGCCTGCACGCCAGAGTAGTCGAACTCGCAGGCCTGGCCGATGATGATCGGGCCGGCGCCGATGATGAGGATCGATTTGAGGTCTGTGCGCTTTGGCATTATTTCTTCTCCATCAGCGCGGTGAAGCGGTCAAACAGGTAGGCGATGTCGTGCGGGCCGGGCGATGCCTCGGGGTGGCCCTGGAAGCAGAACGCAGGCTTGTCGGTGCGCTCCAGCCCTTGCAGCGTGCCGTCGAACAGGCTGATGTGCGTGGGGCGCAGCGTGGCGGGCAGCGAGGCCATGTCCACGGCAAAACCGTGGTTCTGGCTGGTGATGCTCACGCGGCCGTTGTCCAGGTCTTTCACCGGGTGGTTGGCACCGTGGTGGCTGTTGTCCATCTTGAAGGTCTTGGCGCCGCTGGCCAGGGCCATGATCTGGTGGCCCAGGCAGATGCCGAAGGTGGGCACGCCCGCTTCGACGATCTGGCGGGTGGCTTCGATGGCGTAGTCGCAGGGCTCTGGGTCGCCAGGGCCGTTGGACAGGAACACGCCGTCCGGCTTCATGGCCAGCACGTCGGCCGCAGGCGTCTTGGCGGGCACCACGGTGAGCTTGCAGCCACGCTCGGCCAGCATGCGCAGGATGTTTTTCTTGACGCCGAAGTCGTACGCCACCACATGGAAGCGCGGCGCAGCCTGTGTGCCATAGCCTTCACCCAGCTTCCACTCGGTCTGGTCCCAGGTGTAGGTCGCAGGGGTGGTCACCACCTGGGCCAGGTCCAGGCCCTTCATGCTGGGCGCAGCCTTGGCCGCGGCCAGGGCTTCGTCGATGCGCGCCTGCGTGAGGGCCTCACCGGCTGCCAGACCCAGGATGGCGCCGTTCTGCGCACCCTTGTCACGCAGCAGGCGGGTGAGCTTGCGGGTGTCGATGTTGGCAATGGCCACCGTCTTTTCGCGCACGAGGTACTGCGAAAGCGTTTCGGTGGATCGGAAGTTGCTGGCCAGAAGGGGCAGGTCTTTGATGATCAGACCTGCTGCATGGACCTTGTCGGCTTCGATGTCTTCCGCATTGACGCCGTAATTGCCGATGTGCGGATACGTCAGGGTGACGATCTGCTGGCAGTAGCTGGGGTCGGTGAGGATTTCCTGGTAGCCGGTGATGGCGGTGTTGAACACCACTTCACCGACCGTGGTGCCGGTGGCACCGATCGAGTTACCGATAAAGACCGTGCCGTCTGCGAGCGCCAGAATGGCGGGCGGGAAGTTTCCCTTGAGAGACAAAAGCACTGGGTTCTCCGGATGGTTACGGTCGCCCGGCGCCTGCAGACCACTCGCACACTCGAAGCGCGATGGTGCCAATGGCTGCTCTCAGATGGGTTGTTGCTTTGGGTGCGGTCGGGCGACGCTGTTGCGAGAAAAGCTCCCGATTATACCCCTGGTCGCTGACACCTCTGTAATGCACGCCTTGCATAACCCTGATACCAGCATCTATGACCTGCGAGCCCCAAGCTCGCCTTGGACGCCTACAGCACCGCTGCGGGCACAGACAGCGTCAGCGCCCTGCTCCGCTCGCGTGCAGGCAGATGGCCGCAGCCGCAGCCACATTCAGCGACTCCTCGCCACCGGGTTGGGCAATGCGGATGCGCAACGAAGCCCTATCTTCCAGAGCCGCGCTGACACCCTGCCCTTCGTGGCCCATCACCCAGGCGCAGGGCCAGGGCAAGGCGGCGCGATGCAGAAAGTCACCCGCGTGCGAGCTGGTGACGAGCAGCGGCACCTGCAGGGCGGCGAGGTCGTCCAGCGCAAGCCCTTCGATCAGGTCGAGTGCGAAATGCGCCCCCATGCCGGCCCGCAAGACCTTGGGCGACCACAGCGCGGCACTGCCCTTGATGGCGGCCACCTGGCGGAACCCGAACGCCGAAGCGCTGCGCAGGATGGAGCCCACATTGCCCGCGTCCTGCACCCTGTCCAGCACCACGGTGGCGGCATCGGGCCGGAGTAACGCCGGTGCGGGCAGGTCCAGGATGAAGCCCATCGCTGCGGGCGACTCCAGACCGCTCACGTCTGCAAACAGTACATCCGCAAGAACTATGAATTTTGTAGCTGCCTGGGCATATTGCACCTGCGCCTGTGGCCAAAAAGACTCAGAAAACACTGCCACCGATGCCCGCAGCCCCCGCGCCAGCGCGGCGCGGCACAGATGGTCTCCTTCGAGCCAGACACGGCCCTGCTTGCGGTACGCCGTCGTGTCCTGCGCCAAACGGCGCAAATCCTTGACGAAGGCGTTATCGCGGGAATGGATGGCAGTGACGAACGAGGAGGTCATGGCTAATTTTCAGCGCCCGATCAGGATCCGGCGCGCAGGTTCAGGGCCACAGGCGCAAACGAGCGCCGGTGGTGAATGCAGGCACCGTGCTCTCGCAAGGCTGCCATGTGCACGGCCGTGCCGTACCCCTTGTGGCCGGCAAAGCCATATTGAGGAAACTCGTCATGCACCTGCGCGCACCAGCGGTCGCGGTGGACCTTGGCGAGGATGGAGGCCGCCGAGATGGCTGGCACCAGCGCATCGCCCTTGACGATGGCCTCCGCTGGAACGTCCAGCACGGGCAGCCGGTTACCGTCCACCAGCACCATCGCCGGCTTGAGCCGCAGCCCCATGACGGCACGGCGCATGGCCAGCAGCGTGGCTTGCAGGATGTTGAGCTGGTCGATCTCTTCGACACTGGCCTCGGCGATGCTGCAGCACAGGGCCTTGGCGCGGATCTCGTCGTAAAGCTTTTCACGCCGCGCGGCCGTGAGCTTCTTGGAGTCGGCCAAGCCTGCAATCGGGTGCAGATCGTCCAGGATCACAGCCGCTGCCACCACGGGCCCCGCCAGGGGACCACGGCCGGCCTCGTCCACCCCGGCCACCAGGCCGGGCGGATGCCAGGGCAGACAGGCCTGCTCAGGCAGCGGGAGCGAGGATTTTCTGGATCGCATCGGCAGCCAGTTGGGGGGTGTTGCGCAGCAGGCTCTCATGCAGCGCCGTAAAGCGCTGCTCCAGGGCCGCGATTTTCTGGGGCTGCTGGCGCTTCGCGTCCAGCCAGTTCAGCGTTGCCGCGCAGAGTGCTTGGGGCGTCGCGGCGTCTTGGATCAGCTCGGGCACCACAAACTCACGGCACAAGATGTTGGGCAGGCCCACCCAGGGCTGCAGCTGCTTGCGGCGCATGAGCCACCAGCTGAGTGGGTGCATGTGATAGCCGATGACCATGGGCCGCTTGAACAGCGCCGCCTCCAGCGTTGCGGTGCCGCTGGCAATCAAGGTGGCATCACAGGCCGCGAGTACCGTGTGCGACTGGCCTGTGGTGATTTGCAGGGCATCGCCCAGACCACACGCGCGCGCCACCTGCTCGATGCGGTCGCGCAGTGCAGGCACTGCAGGCACTATTAATTTGATAGCCGGTCGCGCCTTAAGCACTAGCGCTGCAGCCTCAAAGAAGGGCCGCGCGATGTACTGGACCTCGGAGGAGCGGCTTCCCGGCAGGACGGCCAGGACTTCGTCCTCATCCTTTAGACCCAACTGTGCGCGCGCGGCAACACGGTCGGGCACCATGGGAATCACGCCCGCCAGCGGGTGGCCCACGTAAGTGGCGGCAATGCCGTGCTGCGCGAGCAGCTCTGGCTCGAAGGGGAAGATGCACAGCACGTGGTCCGCGCTACGGCGAATTTTTTCGACGCGGTCTGCACGCCAGGCCCAGATGGACGGGCACACAAAGTGGACGGTCTTGATGCCGGCAGCGCGCAAATCGGCCTCCAGGCCCAGGTTGAAATCGGGCGCATCCACACCGATGAACACATCCGGGCGATCCTTGAGCAGGCGCTCGCGCAGTTGCTTGCGGATGCCCAGCAACTCGCGCAGCCGGCGCAGCACCTCCATGCTGTAGCCGTGTACCGCCAGTTTTTCGCTAGGCCACCAGGCAGAAAAGCCACGGCGCACCATCTGCGGCCCGCCAATGCCGCTGGATTGCAGCCCCGGCCAATGCGCCTGCATGCCGTCGATCAGCAAGCCCGCCAGCAAGTCGCCCGACGTCTCGCCCGCCACCATGGCGACGCGGGGGAAATCTGCCATCGCCCAGCCCTCAGCGTGTGATGCCGCGCGTGGCGTCGGCCAGGAACCGCTCCATCATCGCGGCATCCTCGCTGGCCTGCGGCGCGGACTGCGCCAACTCTGCAATCGCGGCGCGAGCGGCCTCCAGCGTGAGGCCCTGGCGATAAATCAGCTTGTGCATCTGCTTGACCGCCGCAATGCGCTCGGCCGTGAACCCCCGGCGGCGCAGGCCGACCACGTTATAGCCGCGCACGGACAGCGGATTGCCATCTACGAGCATGAAGGGGGGAACGTCCTGCGACACCGCACTGGCGAACCCCACCATGGCGTGCGCGCCGACTTTGACGAACTGGTGGATGCCGGTGAGCCCGCCCACCGTCACCCAGTCAGCCAGGTGCACATGGCCTGCCAGCGTGGTGTTGTTGGCCAGCGTGGTGTGGTTGCCCACATGGCAATCATGGGCGATGTGGGTGTACGCCATGATCCAGTTGTCATGACCCACGGTGGTAATGCCACCGGCCTGGGGCACACCGAGGTTCAGCGTGCAGAACTCGCGGATGGTGTTGCGGTCTCCAATGACCAGTTCGGTCGGCTCGCCCGCGTATTTCTTGTCCTGCGGGATGGCGCCGATGGAGTTGAACTGGAAGATGTGGTTGTCAGCACCAATCGTGGTGCGCCCGTCGATCACGCAGTGTGCGCCGACCGTGGTGCCTGCACCGATGGACACATGCTCGCCAATGACCGTGTAGGGCCCCACCGAGACCGTAGGGTCCAGGCGGGCACCGTCCGCAACAAGGGCTGTGGGGTGGATATTGCTCACGATCCAACAGGCCTGCGCCGGTCAACCCACAGCGCGCATGGTGCACATGAGTTCGGCCTCGCAGGCCACCTCTTCGCCCACGCTGGCTACACCCTTGAACTTCCAGATACCACCGCGCACGCGGTCGATGGTGATGGTCAGGACCAACTGGTCGCCCGGCTCCACAGGGCGCTTGAAACGCGCGCCATCGATACCGACAAAGTAGTAGATGTTGTTCTCATCAGGCACCTTGCCCATGGCGTCGAATGCCAGCAAGCCCGCGGCTTGGGCCAGCGCTTCCAGGATCAGCACGCCTGGCATCACGGGGCGGCCGGGAAAATGCCCCATGAAATAGGGCTCGTTGAACGTGACGTTCTTGATGGCCTTGATGCGGGTGTTGCTCTCCAACTCGATCACCTTGTCCACCAGCAGAAACGGGTAGCGGTGGGGCAGTTGTTTGAGAATTGCGTGAATATCCATCATCGAGTTGTTCTTCCGTTCATGCTGCCTTGAGGGCCAGCTCCAGCGCCTTGATGCGCTCGCGCAGGCTGTGCAATTGTTTGAGTGTGGCAGCGTTCTTTTCCCAGCGCGCATTGTCGTCGATGGGGAACATGCCGGTGTACTGCCCGGGCTGCTTCAGCGAGCGGGTCACCACCGTGGCGGCCGAAATATGCACGTTGTCGGCCAGTTCCAAGTGTCCCAGCACAATCGCGCCACCGCCCACGGTGCAATGCGCCCCGATGGTGGCACTGCCCGCCACACCCACACACCCGGCCATGGCCGAGTGTTTACCGATGCGCACGTTGTGGCCGATCTGGATCAGGTTGTCTAGCTTCACGCCGTCTTCGATCACCGTGTCCTGCAGCGCACCCCGGTCGATGCAGGTATTGGCCCCGATCTCGACGTCGTCCCCAATGCGCACGGCACCCAGCTGCTCGATCTTGACCCACTGCCCGTGCTCCGGCGCAAAACCGAAACCATCGGCCCCGATCACCACGCCCGCATGGACGATGCAACGCGCGCCGACATGGCAGTCCTCGCCCACGGTGACGCGCGACTTGAGTACGGTATCCGCACCGATGCTTGCGCCTCGCTCGATCACGCACAACGGACCGACGGTAGCCGAGGGATGCACCTGAGCCGCGGGGTCTACCACCGCGCTAGGATGCACACCGGATGGCCGTGCGGGCACATTGCGCTGGCGCCAAAGCTGCGTAGCGCGGGCAAAGTACACATAGGGGTTATCAGCCACGATGCAGGCGCCGCGCGCCAGTGCTGCATCGCGCATGGCAGGTGCCACAATGACACAGGCCGCCCGGGAGGCGGCCAGTTGCTGTTGGTAGCGGGGGTTACTCAGAAAACTGAGGTCACCCGGGCCCGCAACCTCCAGTGGCGCAATGCGGGCGATGGCGGTTTCCCGCGCACCCCCTTCCAGCGAACCACCGAGCGCATCGACAATGTGCCCGAGAAGCAAACTGCTCACGCCCCACCTGTCCTGCGCAGCGGCTTACTTGGCAGCAGCAGCGGCATTCAGGGCCTTGATCACCTTGTCGGTGATGTCGTGCTTGGGATTGATATAGACGGCCTCTTGCAGGATCACGTCGTATTTTTCAGCCTCGGCAACCTGCTTGACCACCTTGTTGGCGCGTTCCAGCACTTGCGACAGCTCTTCGTTCTTGCGGGCGCTCAGGTCTTCCTGGAATTCACGGCGCTTGCGCTGAAAGTCGCGGTCCTGATCCACCAGCTGGCGCTGCCGCGTCGTGCGCTGGCTTTCTGCCATGGTGGGGGCTTCACGCTCAAACTTGTCGCTGGCAGTCTTCAGGGTATTGCCCAGATCCACCAGTTCTTTCTCGCGGCGGGAGAACTCCTGCTCCAGCTTGGCCTGCGCAGCCTTGGCTGTGGTGGCTTCACGGAAGATGCGATCGGTGTTGACGAAACCGGCTTTGAACTCTTGCGCTTGTGCAGGGGCTGCGATGGCAACGGTGCCCAGCAGCAAGGCCACGGAGAGATGGCGAGAAAAGGATTTCATTAGAAAGACGTTCCAATCTGGAATTGCAGTTTCTGGATTCTATCGCCGGCGAACTTGCGCACCGGCTGCGCAAACGCCAAACGCAGGGGACCGAGTGGCGAAATCCAGCTCAGACCCAGGCCCACCGAGGCTCGCATGTCACTGAAGGTAACTTTGTCGTTCTCGCCGTACACATTGCCCACGTCGAGGAACGTGAAGACGCGCAGGGTCCGGTCATTGCCTGCCCCCGGGAACGGAGCAATCAGCTCGGTGTTCAGCGTGAGCTTCTTGGGCCCACCCAGCGACGCACCGGTCACATCACGCGGGCCCAGGGTGCCCTGATCGAAACCGCGCACCGAACCCAGACCGCCGGAGTAGAAATTCTTGAACACCGGGAATGGACGGCCATTCAAGCCCTTGCCGTAACCCGCCTCGCCATTGAAAGCAATGGTGAAGCGCTTATTGAGGGGGATGTATTGCTGGTACTGGTAGTTGGCCCGCACATACCGCGCATCGCCCGCCACGGACCATTCGGAATTGAGGCGCTGGTAGCGGCCGGAGTTGGGCGCCAGAGCGCTGTCCCGGTCGTCACGGGACCAGCCCACGGTCAAAGGAATCGACGTGCTGCTGTAGCCGAACTTGTCGGCATAGAACAGGTAGGTGGCCGGGATGTTCGTGCCGGGCTTGATGCGGGTCTGCTCCAGCCCACCGCCAAAGAACACCGTGTCGGTCTCGCTGAAAGGCACGCCAAAACGCACAGAGGTCCCGGTGGTGACCAGCTGGTAGTTACCCCCTTGGTCTTCATACGGCTTGTCGGTGCGGTAGTACACATCGAGCGTGCGCGAAATGCCCTCGGGCGTGAAGTACGGGTTGGTGGTGCTGAACACCAGCGTGCGCCGGTACTTGCTGGTGTTGACATCAATGCCCAGGTAGTTGCCCGAGCCAAAGATGTTTTCCTGCTTGATACCGAACGAGAGCGACGCCTTTTCGGCACTGGAAAAACCCACACCCAGTTGTAGCGAACCGGTGGGCTTTTCTGCCACGTTGATCACCAGATCAACCTGATCGGGCGAGCCAGCTACTTCCTGCGTTTCCACGTTCACTTCCGTGAAGAAGCCAAGACGGTCCACGCGGTCGCGGGACAGGCGGATCTTGTCGCCGTCGTACCAGGATGCCTCGTACTGGCGGAACTCCCGGCGAATGACTTCGTCGCGCGTGCGGTTGTTGCCACTGACGTTGATGCGGCGCACATAAGCGCGGCGCGCAGGCTCAGCTTGCAGCACAAAGTTGACGCGATTGTTCTCGCGGTCAATTTCGGGCACCGCCTCCACTCGGGCAAATGCAAAGCCAAAACGGGCAAAGTATTCGGAAAACGCTTTGGTGGTTTCCGTCACCTGGTCGGCGTTGTAGGGCTCCCCGGGGCGGATGGTTACCAGCGACTTGAACTCGTCTTCGCGGTCCAGGTAGTTGCCTTCGAGCTTCACGCCCGACACCACATACCGCTCGCCTTCCGTCACATTGACGGCGATGGAGATGTCCTGCTTGTCCGGAGAGATCGCGACCTGCGTGGAGTCCACACGGAACTCCAGGTAACCGCGCTGCAGGTAGTACGAACGCAGCGTCTCCAGGTCAGCGTTGAGCTTGGCACGCGAATAACGGTCGGACTTGGTGTACCAGCTCAGCCAGCCCCCGGTATCCTGGTCGAACAGGCCCTTCAGCGTCGATTCGCTGAACGCCTTGTTGCCGACGATGCGCACTTCCTTGATGCGGGCCGGCTCGCCTTCGGTCACCGTGAAAGTCAGGTTCACACGGTTGCGCTCGATGGGCGTCACCGTGGTCACCACCTCGGCGCCATACAGACTCTTGTTGATGTACTGGCGCTTGAGCTCTTGCTCGGCACGGTCGGTCAGCGCCTTGTCGTAGGGGCGCCCTTCCGTCAGGCCCACTTCGCGCATGGCTTTCTTGAGCGCGTCCTTGTCGAACTCGCGGGCACCGGCAAAGTCCACGTCCGCCACGGTGGGGCGCTCTTCGACCACCACCACCAGCACGTTGCCGCTGGCCTCCAGGCGCACATCCTTGAAGAGACCCAGGCCGAACAGCGCGCGGATCGCGGCTGCACCCTTTTCATCGTTGTAGTCGTCACCTACCCGCAGGGGCATGGACGCGAACACGGTGCCGGGCTCCACACGCTGCAAGCCTTCCACGCGAATGTCCTGCACCTTGAATGGCTCCAGAGCCCATGCCGCATTAGCGGCAAAAATCATGGCTGCAACGGCCGATGCGGTACGCACGCCCAGGCGATTGATGTGTTTTTTCATGAATGAAGCGGGAGCCGCAGTTGCAGGGCAAGCGCGGCAAAAGTGTTAGCCAAAGAGCCGGGTGATATCGTTGAACAGGGCTATGGACATCATGACAAGCAGGACCGCAACGCCTCCACGCTGCAGCCGCTCCATCCATGCGTCCGACACGCCCCTGCCCGTGACACCCTCCCAAAGATAATACATCAGGTGCCCGCCGTCCAAGACAGGCAGCGGCAGCAGGTTCAGCACCCCCAGGCTCACGCTGATCAGGGCCAGAAAGATGAGGTACTGGGTCAGCCCCATGCTGGCCGAGCGGCCGGCGTAATCAGCGATGGTCAAGGGACCGCTGAGGTTCTTGAGCGACGCTTCGCCGATCACCATGCGGCCCATCATGCGCAGGGTGAGCAGTGACACATCCCAGGTCTTGACCACGCCGCCCCACAGCCCTTCCAACACCCCGTAGTCCACGGTAACGAACTCCGGAGCCGCCCCTACATAGGCACCGATGCGTCCTACCGTGCTGCCGGGTTCTGTCACGGCGTCGGGCAGTACGTCCAGCGTCACCACCTGACCGCCGCGCTCGACGTGCCATGGCTGCGCCAGCGGTTCGTTGCCACGCACCGACTGCCTAATCAGCTCGCGCAGCTGCTGTCCATCCACCACGTCGGTTTGCCCCACCTTGAGCACCACGTCGCCCTGGCGCAGACCCGAGCGCTCGGCCGCGCTCTGCGCCATGACCTCACCCAGCACGGGGCGGGTCCAGGGGCCGAGGATGCCCACCTTGCGAAACAGCTGGGCGTCGGCCTCACGGCTGTCGATGCGGGACATGTCTAGCACGACCTCCCGGTGGCCCGCGCCATGGGCGGACTGCACATCCAGGCGCACATTCAACCCCTCCAGCGCACCACGGGTCAGCAGCCAGCGCAGGTCTTCAAACGAACGCACCGGATCCAGATCTTCAGCGCCCAATGCAGCGCGCTCCACCAGTTCACCACCGCGCAAACCAGCACTTTGCGCCACCGAGCCCGCGACCGGGCTTGCCAGAATGGCCCGGGGTTCTTCCACACCGTTCCAATTCACCACCGAATACAGCAGCACTGCCAGCAGCAGATTGGCGATGGGCCCGGCCGCGACGATGGCCGCACGTGAGCGCAGTGGCTGGGTGTTGAAGGCCAGATGCCGCTCCTCTGCAGGGACGGGTGCCTCACGTTCATCCAGCATGCGGACATAGCCCCCCAGAGGGAAAGCGCCCAGCACAAACTCCGTGGGCGATCCTGGGGGTTGCCAGCGCAGCAGCGGTTTACCAAAACCCACCGAAAACCGAAGCACCTTGACCCCACAGGCCACCGCCACGCGGTAGTGCCCGTATTCGTGCACTGCGATCAGAAGACCCAGGGCTACAACGAAGGCAGCAATGGTGAGCAGCATGGATGAATGGTTCCGGGGTTGGGCGACGACGGTCAGGCAGCCAGGCGGCCCGCCACATTTTCTGCCGCATGGCGGGCCTGGTTGTCCAGATCCAGCAACGCGGCGAGCGAATCGGGCTTGGAGGGCGAAACCGCGTCCAAAGTTGCAAGGTTGACTGCATGAATGTGGTCAAAGCGCAGCCGGCCAGACAAAAAGGCGCCCACCGCCACCTCATTCGCCGCATTCAGCACGGCGGTGGTTCCCTCGACTGCCTTCAGGGCCTGCCAGGACAGATGCAGGCCTGGAAAGCGAACGGCGTCCGCATCCTCGAAAGCCAGGGCACTCAGGGATGAGAAGTCCAGTTTGCTGGCACCGCTGGTGATTCGCTCGGGCCAGGACAGGCCGCAGGCAATCGGCACGCGCATGTCGGGAGTGCCCAGCTGCGCCAGGATGGAAGCATCCTTGAACTGCACCATCGAATGGATGATTTGCTGCGGATGAATGACCACCTTGATCTGGTCCGGGTGCAGGTCAAACAGCCAGCGGGCCTCGATGACTTCGAGGGCCTTGTTCATCATCGTGGCCGAATCCACCGAAATCTTGCGCCCCATCGAGAAGTTGGGGTGGGCACAGGCCTGATCGGGGGTGATCTGCGACAGCGTGGACGGATCGCGCTGACGGAACGGGCCGCCCGAAGCCGTGAGGAGGATGCTGTCCACACGATCCGACCAGTTGGCAGGGTCTTCTGGCAGGCACTGAAAGATGGCAGAGTGCTCGCTATCGATCGGCAGCAAGGTGGCGCCCCCGTCGCGCACGGTCTGCATGAACAACCCGCCCCCCACCACCAGGGCCTCCTTGTTGGCCAACAACAAACGCTTGCCCGCACGCGCGGCGGCCAGACAAGGCGCCAGGCCCGCAGCCCCCACGATGGCCGCCATGACGGCACCCACCTCGTCATGGGACGCTATTGTTTCAAGAGCATCTGCCGATTGCAGCACCTCCGTTGGAAGGTCATTTGCTTTCAACTTCTCTG
Source organism: Acidovorax sp. Root70 (assembly GCF_001428225.1). Lineage (NCBI taxonomy): Bacteria > Pseudomonadati > Pseudomonadota > Betaproteobacteria > Burkholderiales > Comamonadaceae > Acidovorax > Acidovorax sp. Root70. Next base: position 64,442 of record NZ_LMHQ01000002.1, on the reverse strand, counting down.
CCAGCAACTGCGCATGGGAAGCACTCGCCATCACGGCGTAACGGGGGCGGAACTGCGCGCACTGAGCCAGCATCAGATCCACCTGCGTCGCAGCGCTGAGGGCGAATACCTCGAAGCGCTCGGGGTGGCGCGCCACCACATCCAGCGTGCTGGTCCCGATGGAGCCGGTGGAGCCGAGAACGGTAAGTCGTTGTTTCATCATGGGGTCGTCAGACTCGTGAGCATCATGGCCAGGGGCAATGTGGGCAACAAGGCGTCCACGCGGTCGAGCACGCCGCCGTGCCCGGGCAGCAGGCCACTGCTGTCCTTGACACCGGCACTGCGCTTGATGAGCGATTCCACCAGGTCACCAGAGACACTCATGGCCACCATGAACAATGCGGCAATCACCAGCAACCACCAGCCCTGTTGCGCCATACGGGTATAGAAACTGGGCACTGCTGCCTGCCAGTGGGCATCGGCCACCACCCACGCAAACGCCATCACCATCACGCCCGCCAGACCACCCCACACGCCTTCCCAGCTCTTGCCGGGGCTGATCGAAGGTGCGAGCTTGCCTTTGGTAAACCGCAACCCGAAAGCGCGCCCGGCAAAGTAGGCAAAGATGTCCGCCACCCACACCAGCAGCAGTACCGACAGCAAAAAGTTGATGCCCACATTGCGGGCCTGCACCACTGCCAGCCACGCCAGCCAGAGGGCAAGCACCCCAGCGACCAGGCGCAACCCTGCCGGAATACGGGGCCAGCCCGGCACCCCAGCCTTGAGTAGCCAAGCCGCCGCAAGGACCCACAGCCCGCCTCCCGCCACCCAGAGGGCGGGCAACGGCCGGTCCACCCAGCCCAACGCCCACGACCCGGTGCACAGGGCCACACACGCCACGCCGACCGCCACAGAGCCCCCCTGGCCAAACCCGCTCAAGCGGCCCCACTCCCAAGCCCCGGCAGCCATGAGGACTAGCACGACCAGCGTGAACGGTACGGTGTTGGCGTAGAAAAGCGCGGGCAGCAGGATGGCCAGAAGAACAAGGGCGGTGATGACGCGCTGTTGAAGCATGGGGAGCTTTCAGAACCTGTTCAGGTTCTCAGCCCGGCATCGGGTCAGGATGCGCGGACAGAATCTGGGCAGAGGTTTTGCCAAAACGGCGCTCGCGACGGCTGAAGGCGCCGATGGCCTCGTCCAATGCGGACTCATCGAAATCGGGCCACAGCCGGTCGCTGAAGAAGAACTCGGAGTATGCCGACTGCCAGAGCAGGAAGTTGCTGATCCGCATCTCGCCCCCGGTGCGAATCACCAGATCAGGGTCGGGCACATGGGCCAGCCCCATCGCGCTGTGCAGACTGGCCTCGGTGATGGGCTCGCCACGGGCAGCCAGTGCAGCTGCGGCCTGCGCAATGTCCCAGCGGCCGCCATAGTTGAAGCAGACATTGAGCACCAGGCGGGTGTTGTCCGCCGTGGCAGCTTCTGCCTGCGCCAGGCCGTCTCGCACCTTGGCCGAAAGGCCGTTCCGCTCGCCCACAAAGTGCAGGCGCACGCCGTCCTTCTTGAGCTGGGGCACTTCGCGCGCCAGCGCCATCGCCAGCAGCTCCATGAGACCAGAAACCTCGTCGGCCGGGCGGTTCCAGTTTTCGGAAGAGAACGCAAACACCGTGAGCACACGCACGCCGCGCTGCACGCAAGCGCGTGCACAGCGACGCAGTGAGTCAACCCCTTGCTTGTGGCCGGCCAGGCGCGGCAGAAACCGGCGCGTGGCCCAGCGGCCGTTGCCATCCATGACGATGGCAATGTGGTGTGGCACCACCGGAGATGCAGCCATGGGAATGTTCAAGCCCTGGGGGCTCAAACCGCCATAATTTCCTGCTCTTTGCCCGCCACCAGCGCATCGATCTCGGCGATGTGCTTGTCGGTGAACTTTTGCACCTCAGTTTCGGCGCGCTTCTGGTCGTCTTCGGACGCCAGCTTGTCCTTGACCAGCTTCTTGACTGATTCGTTGGCATCGCGGCGCAGGTTGCGCACGGCGATCTTGGCGCTCTCGCCTTCGTTACGAGCGAGCTTGGTCATTTCCTTGCGACGCTCTTCACTCATGGGGGGCATGGGCACACGGATCAGGTCGCCCATGGAGGCTGGGTTCAGGCCCAGGTCGCTTTCGCGGATGGCCTTTTCAATCTTGGCGCCCATGCCCTTTTCCCAAGGCTGCACGCTGATGGTGCGCGAGTCGATCAGCGCCACGTTGGCCACTTGGCTCAGAGGCACCAAGGAGCCGTAGTACTCCACCTGCACGGTGTCGAGCAGCGCAGGGTTGGCGCGGCCCGTGCGGATCTTCTGTAGGTTGTTCTTGAACGCTGTGATGGACTGGTCCATCTTGGTTTCAGCAGTCTTCTTGATGTCGGCAATCGTCATGTTTTCTCCTGGGGCCGACCTGCATCCGGTGCAGGTCCATCCATCGTGATCAAGCGTAAACCAGCGTACCCTCGTCCTCACCCATCACCACGCGCTTCAGGGCGCCATGCTTGATGATCGAGAACACCTTCACCGGCAGCTTCTGGTCGCGGCACAGGGCAAAAGCGGTCGCATCCATGATGCCCAGGTTACGGGACATGGCCTCGTCGAAACTCAGCTTGGTGTAGCGCGTGGCCGTAGGGTCCTTCTGGGGGTCGGCAGTATAAACGCCGTCCACCTTGGTAGCCTTGAGTACCAGCTCGGCGCCGATCTCTGCACCGCGCAAGGCTGCGGCGGTGTCGGTGGTGAAGAAGGGATTGCCCGTGCCAGCGGCAAACACGACGACCTTGCCCTCTTCGAGGTACTGCAAGGCCTTGGGGCGCACATAGGGCTCGACCACCTGCTCGATGGCGATAGCGGACATCACGCGGGCCACCAGGCCCTGCTTGTCCATGGCGTCCGCCAGGGCCAGGGCATTCATCACGGTAGCCAACATGCCCATGTAGTCGGCGGTGGCACGGTCCATCCCGACCGAGCCCCCTGCGACGCCACGGAAGATATTGCCCCCACCGATCACCACGGCCACCTGGACACCCAGGCGAGTCACTTCGGCGATCTCCTCGACCATGCGCACGATGGTGGCGCGGTTGATACCGAAGGAATCATCCCCCATCAGCGCCTCACCAGACAGCTTGAGCAAAATGCGCTTGTGGGCTGGTGCGGCGTGGGACATGGGAAATTTCTCCAGTAAGTGGTGCGAGGCTTGGGTGGGGTGGTTACTAAAGGGAACGATCAGGCAGCAGCCTTGGCAGCAGCCACTTGGGCAGCCACTTCAGCAGCAAAGTCGTCCACCTTCTTCTCAATGCCTTCGCCCACCACGTACAGGGTGAAGCCCTTCACGTTGGTGTTGGCAGCCTTGAGCATCTGGGCCACGGTTTGCTTGCCGTCGGCAGCCTTCACGAAGACCTGGTCGGCCAGCGAGACTTCCTTGAGGTACTTCTGCACAGCGCCGTCGATGCGCTTGGCCGTGATTTCGGCGCTTTGTGCGGGCTTGCCAGCGGCCACGAGTTCCTTGTTGGCTTCGTCGGCCTTGCCTTCGGCGACCGAACGCTCCTTGGCGATCAGTTCGGCAGGCACGTCAGCGCTGGTCAGGGCCACAGGCTTCATGGCGGCCACGTGCATGGCAACGTCCTTGGCGGCGGTAGCATCACCGTCGAACTCGACGACCACACCGATGCGCGAACCGTGCAGGTAAGCAGCCAGGTTCGAGCCGCTGAAGCGCTTGAAGCGGCGGAACGACATGTTCTCACCGATCTTGCCGATCAGGCCCTTGCGCACGTCTTCCAGCGTGGGGCCGAAGCTGTCTTGCTCGTAGGGCAGCGCACCCAGAGCTTCTACCGTGGCGGGGTTGTGCAGAGCCACCAGCTTGGCAGCCGCGTTGGCCATGGCGATGAAGCTGTCGTTCTTGGAGACGAAGTCGGTTTCGCTGTTGACTTCGACCAGAGCACCGGTAGTGCCGTCGATGTAGTTGGCGACCACGCCTTCAGCCGTGACGCGCGATGCGGCCTTGCCAGCCTTGGTGCCCAGCTTGACGCGCAGCAGCTCTTCCGCCTTGGCCATGTCGCCGTCGGCTTCGGTCAGCGCCTTCTTGCATTCCATCATGGGAGCGTCGGTCTTGCCACGCAGTTCGGCAACCATGCTTGCGGTAATTGCAGCCATCTTTGTTCCTTCAGTGTTCAGTTCAGTCAGTTCAGAGTCGGGCTAAAAAAAAGGGGGCTCACCAGGGGCCCCGCTTTTGTTCGCGACGGATCGCGCAGCCGGGCTATCAGGCAGCGGCTTCTTGCACTTCCACGAATTCATCGGAGCTCTCTGCGGTAGCAGCCTTCACGACTTCGTTCACTCGATGATCGCGTCAGCGATGCCACGGGCGTACAGCGTCACGGCCTTGGCCGAGTCATCGTTACCGGGGATTACGTAGTCAATCCCTTCGGGCGAATGGTTGGTATCGACCACGCCGATCAGCGGGATGCCCAGCTTCTTGGCTTCGGCCACGGCGATCTTGTGGAAGCCCACGTCGATGATGAAGATGGCGTCGGGCAGAGCAGCCATGTCCTGGATGCCGCCGATGTCCTTTTCGAGCTTTTCGATTTCGCGGGAGAACGTCAGTTGCTCCTTCTTGCTCAGGCTTTCGAGGCCAGCTTCTTGCTGGGCCTTCATGTCCTTCAGGCGCTTGATCGAAGTCTTCACGGTCTTGAAGTTCGTCAGCATGCCGCCCAACCAGCGCTGGTCCACGAAGGGCACGCCAGCGCGTTGCGCTTCGGTGGCCAGGATTTCACGGGCTTGGCGCTTCGTGCCGACCATCAGGATCGTGCCGCGGTTGGCAGCCAGTTGCTTGGCGAACTTTTGGGCTTCCTGGAACAGTGGCAGCGACTTTTCCAGGTTGATGATGTGAATCTTGTTGCGATGGCCGAAGATGTAGGGGGCCATCTTGGGGTTCCAGAAGCGGGTTTGGTGACCGAAGTGGACACCGGCTTCCAGCATTTCGCGCATGGTAACGGACATAAAAATACTCCAAAGGTTAGGTCTAAAATCAGCCCCAATATTTGCAGTGCCGTGATCCTCACGAACACCGCAACACCTTGACAGGGCTGCTTTGCGATTGGTCTTGCCGCAGCGGCCACGCGGGTTGTGCAAACTTTGCACCACTGCGCTACTGCTCCCAGCAAAACCCAAAGATTCTAGCACACCCATGCTTCCTGACCTGATCGCCACCCGTGAGCAACTGCGGGACGGCGCCACCACCGCGCCCGCCGAGCTGGAGCGCTGTATCGACGCCGCCCAGGCTGCCTCCAACGCCCACAGCTTTGTCCGCACGCTGTTTGATGAAGCACGCACCACGGCGGTGCAGCCGGGTGTGGCCCAGCTGCCTCTTGCCGGACTGGCTGTGTCGGTGAAGGACTTGTTTGACATCGCCGGGCAACCAACCCCGGCGGGCTCCACCGCGCTGGCTGACGCTCCCTCAGCCGCCGAGGACTGCCCGGCCGTGGCCCGCCTGCGCGCAGCGGGTGCCAGCCTGATCGGCCGCACCAATATGGTGGAGTTCGCTTTCTCCGGCGTGGGCGTCAATCCCCACTACGGTACGCCCGCTGCCTGGGACGCCCGTTTCGGCGCCCTGCCCGGCGCGCCGCGTGTGCCCGGCGGGTCGTCGTCCGGCGCTGGGGTGTCGGTGGCCACCGGCGCGGCGTTCATCGGGCTGGGGTCGGACACCGGAGGGTCCATCCGCATTCCCGCAGCGCTCAATGGCATTGTGGGTTTCAAGAACACGGCCCGCCTGGTGCCTACGGCCGGCGCCGTGCCGCTGTCCACCACCCTGGACACTGCCTGCGCCATGACACGCACCGTGCGCGACGCCATCGTGGCGCACGAGGTGCTGGCCGCCCGACGCGTGACGCGCAGTCTGGCGCCGCTGTCGCAATACCGGTTGGCCGTGCCATCCACCCTCTTCCTCGACGGGCTGGACGCCCCCGTGGCGCGCGCCTTTGAACGCAGTGTGGAAGCCTTGCGCCAGGCGGGCGCCCAGATCGACACCATCGCCCTGCCCGCTGTGCTGGAGCAGCCCGCCTACGGTTTCGCCGCCCCCGAAGCCTACGCATGGCACCGCGCGCTGCTGCAGCGCGCAGGCGACCGCTACGACCCCCGGGTGCGCATGCGCATCGAAAAAGGCGCCACGCTGATGGCCTGGGAATACATCGACCTGCTGCAGGCGCGCCAGCAATGGATCGCCCGCATGCTCGCCGACATGGAGCCGTACGACGCCCTGCTGTCCCCCACCGTGCCCATCGTGGCGCCGCTGTTGGCCGATGTCGCCCCTGCAGATGGCGTGGACAAGGCCCAGGACGCAGCCCGCGACGCCGAGTTCTTCCGTGTCAACAACCTGCTGCTGCGCAACACCAGCGTGGTCAACCTGTTGGACGGCTGCGCGCTGTCGCTGCCCTGCCATGTGCAAGGGGAACTCCCGGTCGGGCTGATGGTCTGGCACGGGGCGCTCAGGGATGACACGGTGCTCAACATCAGCCTGCAAATCGAGCAAACACTACAAAAATAATAGCTACCAGCGCATGATTCACTAGCGCAGGAGCCAAAAACGCCCAAATTCATGAAGATTGCCATCGTGGGCGCCGGCATTGTCGGCGTCACCACCGCGTACGAACTGGCCAGCGACGGCCATGAAGTCACGGTGTTTGAACAACGCAGCGCGGCCGCCGAGGAGGCCAGCTTTGCCACCGCCGGGCTCCTGGCGCCCCACCTGCTCAGCCCCTGGGCGCTGCCGGGCTTCGGCCAGCCGCTGCGGCTGATGGGCGCACAGGCCACCCTGCGCGTGGCAGGCGGCCTGACCCGTGCCAACTGGGCCTGGCTGCGGCGCTGGCGCAGCACGGCGCGCAGCGACAGCGCCCCGGCCGCCGCTGTCGAGCGCCTGGCGCAATACAGTCAGGCGCGCCTGCAGACCATTGCCAGCCAGCACGAGCTGGACTTTGAAGCCAGCGACGGCCGCCTGGTGCTGCTGCGCACTGAAGAAGACCGCACCCGCCTGCAGCCCGCGCTGCAAGTGCTGCGCGACAGCGGCGTGGCCCTGCGCGAGATCGACGCCGATGCGGCACGCCTGATCGAGCCCGGCCTGTCGCCCGAGGCGCCGCTGGCGGGCGCCATCCACCTGCCCGATGCGCGCGCGGGCAACTGCCGCCTGTTCGCCCAGCTGCTGCGCCAGGGCATCCAGGGAGCGGGCGTGCAGTTTGTGTTCAACACCCGGGTGGAGCGCGTCGGCACCAGCCCCACGGGCGTGGCGCTGCAGGGAGAGGCCGACCTGCGCCGCTTTGATGCCGTGGTGCTGTGCGCGGGCATGGCCTCGGCCACGCTGCTGCCCGCACTGGGCCTGGGCCTGCCCATGGCGGCTGTGTACGGCTACTCCGTGAGCGCTCCGCTTCGCGAATCCACCCACGCCCCGCGCGCTAGCGTGGTGGATGCGGGCCAGCAAATCTCCATCACCCGCTTGGGCCAGCGCGTGCGCATTGCGGGCGGCGCTGAACTGGCGGGGGCCGATGCCGAGCACCACGCCCCCACGCTGCAGCGCCTGTACCGCACGCTCAACGACTGGTTCCCCGGCGGCGCCCAGCTGTCATCCAACCTGCAGATCTGGCGCGGCGCCCGCACCATGCTGCCCGACGGAGCCCCGGTGGTGGGCGCCAGCGGCGTGCCGGGCCTGTGGCTCAACACCGGCCACGGCGCAGGCGGCTGGGCCCTGGCCTGCGGCAGTGCCCGGGCGCTGGCCGACCTGATCGCGCAACGCGAACCCGAGGTGTCGCTGGACGGGCTGGGCATGCGGCGGTTCTGACCCCGCCTGGGATATTTTCAAAGCGGGAAGCGGCGGCGCACAATGGCAGGCGCCTGCCGTTTGCAGTGACCCTGCCCTCGCCCCATGCACCGCATCACCCCCCACCAGCCCCATCCCCTGTTCAACACGGCCGCCACACGCCGCCTGGAAAAAGCGGCCGCGGCCGCCCTGCCCCCACACACCCTCATGCAACGCGCCGGCCTGGCCGTCGCGCAACTGGCCCAGGCGTTGGCACCCCACGCGCGCACCGTGTGGATTACGTGCGGCCCTGGCAACAACGGGGGTGACGGGCTGGAGGCTGCCATGCACTTGCAACGCAGTGGCCGCAAAGTGGTAGTGACCTGGCTGGGCCAGCCCGATAAGGCCCCGGCCGACGCCAGAGCTTCCTGGCAGCGCGCACGGAATGCAGGCGTGGCCTGGGCAGACACCGCACCCGACGACCTGGATACCAACGACCTGTGCATCGATGCGCTGCTGGGCATTGGCGCTTCGTCGTCACCCCACAGCCCTGCACGCCCGCCCGATGCCCGACTCCTGGCCTGTCTGCAAGCCCTGCACCACAGCTCGGCCCCCGTGCTGGCCGTGGACCTGCCCAGCGGGCTGGATGCGGACACCGGCCAATTTGCCGCAGGCCTGACGCCCGACAGCCAAACCCACCAGCCCTACCATCTGCACCACCACGCGCCCCCGCCACGCCACACGCTGAGCCTGCTCACCCTCAAGCCCGGCCTGTTCACCGCCGCCGGGCGGGACGCAGCAGGCCATGTCTGGCTGGATGATCTGGGCGTAGAACCCGGGCATGAGCCGCCCAACGCCTGGCTCTCCGGCCCCGCCCTGCCCGCCCCCCGCGCCCATGCCAGCCACAAGGGCAGTTATGGCGATGTCGCCGTGGTGGGTGGCGAGGGTTTGGCAGCACGCGGTATGGGCATGGCGGGCGCCGCCTTGCTAGCCGCATCAGCCGCTCTGCACAGCGGTGCGGGCCGGGTGCTTGTGGCCCTGCTGGACGATGGGCACCTGCAACTGGACCTGCAGCAGCCCGAGCTGATGTTGCGCCACTTCGACGCACTGGCACTGGAACAGCTCACCGTCGTCTGCGGCTGTGGCGGTGGCCAGGCCATCGCTCGCGTGCTGCCCGATGTCATCACCCGCGCAGCCCGCCTGGTGCTGGATGCCGACGCGCTCAACACCATCGCCACCCAGGCCGCACTGCACGCGCTGGTGGTGGCACGCGGTCAGCACGGGCAATCGACGGTGCTCACACCGCACCCGCTGGAGGCAGCCCGCCTGCTGGGCCTGACCACCGCCGAAGTCCAGGCCGACCGGCTGGATGCAGCGCAACAACTTGCTGACCAATTCAATTGCGTGGCCGTGCTCAAGGGCTCGGGCACCGTGATCGCCGCACCCGACCGCGTCCCGGCCATCAACCCCACAGGCAATGCGCGGCTGGCCACGGCGGGTACGGGCGATGTGCTGGCGGGCATGGTGGGCGCGCACTTGGCCGCTGGCGCCAGCGCGTTGCGCGCGGCGAGCGAAGCCGCGTACCAGCACGGCCAGACGGCCGACGCGTGGCCCGCAGGGCAAGCCCTGACCGCGAGTGCACTGGCGCGGCGTGTGGCCGCTGGCTGAACCTTAGGCCAGCAAGGTCACTTGCTTGAGCGGCTTGAGCACACTCGACGGCGTCATGCCAAAGGTCTGCCGGAACATGCGGCTGAAGTGGGCCGAATCAGAAAACTCGCCGTGCAACGCCGCATCGGTCAGACGCGGACTCACGGCCAGCCCGGCCATCGCCAGCCGCACCTGAGACCAGACCCGATAGCTACGCAAGCTCACCCCCATCTCGGCGCGAAACAGGTGATTGAAACGCGACGCTGAAAGCTGGACGCCCGAGGCCAGGTCACCCCGTTCCAGCCGCCCCGCCTGCGGATGGCGCAGCGCATGCAGGCTGCGCGCCACCCGTGGGTCCAGTGGCGCAACCTCGCGGTCCAGCGGGCAACGCAGCAAGGCAGGTAGATCGAAGTGGTGCAGATAGCCCTCTATGGCACTGCGCGAACCCACAGGGGCTGCAACATCCAGCACCACGCCACCCTCTTGCCCGAACAGCCCTCGCAGGCCGCGCGCCTCGGGTGCATCGGGCTCCAGGTACACCAGGGCGACTACCTCGCCAAGGGGGTCAAACACGTGCTCCACGCCGGCATCGACCAACGCGCTGTGGCAGGTCTCCACACGCCCAGGCCCCCAGTGCACCGCGAACCGGCCCGAGAGCCCCATCAGCAGCACCGGCGACGCATGGCAGTGCCAGCCGGTGGCCGGGATCTCTCCGACGTAGAGTGCCCGGTCAGCGCCCAGAGTCAGCGTGTTGCGTGCCGGCATAGCCCAAACCTGCAAGTTTTTTCTCCGCGATCTCCTTAGCCTTGCCTCTCTCGCCATGGGCCGCGCAGGTCTTGTAGCAACGGTCCCCTGGCATGCACACCGCCACCTTCCTGGAGAACGCTTCTTGAAACGCACCGCCATTTCTTTTGCAACGGCACTGGTACTGGGCACGACGAGCGTTTACTACGGGGCGCCTTCGCTGTTCAAAGAGCCCTTGCTCAGCGCCAACCGGTATCTGTCGGGCATGGAAGAAAAAACCATCGACGCGGCGATGCACACCATCCACTACCTTGACAACGGCACGCCACGAAACCCTGCGCCGAGCCAAGGTAGCGGCGCGCCCATCGTTCTGCTGCACGGCATTTTTGCGGAGAAGGACCATTGGGTGGATTTTGCGCGCCCGCTCACCGGCCAGTACCGGGTGATTGCCCCAGATATTCCGGGTTTTGGCGAGAGCACGCGGCGGGACGACCAGGCCTACGACTACGCCGCTCACATCACGCGCCTGGCCGCGTTTCTGGACGCACTCGGCCTGGCGCAAGTGCATCTGGCGGGCAACTCGATGGGCGGCACGATCGCGGCGCTCTTTGCCCTGCAGTACCCCGAGCGCGTGGCCAGCGTGGCCTTTATCGGCGCACCCCACGGCATCCGCTCGTCCCAGCCCAGCCCCATGGACCGCCTCATCGACGCCGGGCAACGACCACTGGTGGCGCACGATGCCGCAGCCTTCGGCGCCATGATGGATCTGGTGTTTGAAAAGCGCCCCTACCTGCCCTACCCCATCCTGCACGCGTCCGAGCAGGACGCGCTGCGCAACGCTGCGTCCAACACCCGCCTGTGGGACGCGCAGCTGAAAGACCGCTACCTGCTGGACCAGCACCTGGTCCGCCTGCAGCAACACCTCACCCTCGTCCTGTGGGGCGACAGTGACCGCGTGTTCGACCGATCAGGCCTGCAGACGGTGCAGCAGCGGTTGCCGCAGGCGCAGATCGCAGGGCTGCCGGGCATCGGCCACCTGCCCATGATGGAAGCCCCCACCGAAACGGCCCAACGGTATGCGCGCTTTCTAGACCAGGCGGGGTCCCCCTAGAGCCTGTTCCAGGCCTTTTGGTGATCGCATTGGAGTGCGCTGGAGGTGAGTGGATGCTTTGAATGCGCTGCATGGGCTCATGCCCATGCAAGCAGATGGGTCGTCAAGCACGCAATTATCAATAAAAATAGCCGCTAGTGCACGTTGTATATACACCAGCAGCTATCAAATAAGGAGCACATTGGGCGACGGACTGCAAGCCCGCCAGCCCGGCACCGTCAGCCCCTGCGTGGCTTGCGCGCCTTGCCTTTGCTGGATTTGCCCGCCACCGCCTTCTTGACCGATGCTTTGAGCGACTGAATGGGCGAACGCGCGGCTCGCTCGCGGGTCAGACCAGCCTGCTCGGTGGCCGACGGGCCCGCGCCCTTCTCGGGCTTGCGCCCCCCAGAACGCCCTCCGGCCTTGCGGGCGCCAGAGCCCTCGGCCCCTGCTCCCTTGTCCTTGAGCGCGCGGCCCAGCAGCTCTTCGCCCTCGCGCACCAGGCGGAAGTCGATCTTGCGGCCGTCCAAATCGACGCGGCTCACCTGCACCCGCACCCGCGCGCCGATGGCATAGCGGATGCCAGTGCGCTCGCCACGCAGCTCCTGGCGCGCCTCGTCGAACTTGAAGTATTCGCCACCCAGCTCGGTGATGTGCACCAGGCCTTCGACGTACATGGCATCCAGCGTGACGAAGATGCCGAAGCTCGTCGCGGCACTGACCACGCCGCTGTACTCCTCGCCCAGGTGCTCACGCATGTACTTGCACTTGAGCCAGGCTTCCACGTCGCGGCTGGCCTCATCGGCGCGGCGTTCGTTGGCGCTGCAGTGCAGGCCGGCAGCCTCCCAGGCCTGGGTATCGCGGCTCGGAGGTTTCACATCCTTGCGCGGCTTGGTGCCAGGGGCGGCCACGCGCGCCGCCAGGCGCTTGGCAAGCTTGGCATGGGCTTCGCCGGGCGTTGGCAAGGTGGGCAGCGCGTACTTCGTCTTGCCCAGAATGGCCTTGATGACCCGGTGCACCAGCAGGTCGGGGTAACGCCGGATCGGGCTGGTGAAGTGCGTGTAAGCCTCGAACGCCAGGCCAAAGTGGCCGCTGTTGACGGGCGTGTAGATGGCCTGCTGCATGGACCGCAGCAGCATGGTATGGATCTGCTGGGCGTCGGGTCGCTCCTTGGTCGCCTCGGCAATCGCCTGGAACTCGGCGGGCTTGGGGTCGTCACCAATCGTCATGCCCACGGCCATGGCCTTGAGGTAGTTACGCAGGATCTCCTGCTTCTCGGGCGTGGGGCCTTCGTGCACGCGGAACAGGCCGGGCTGGCCACCCTGCGCGATGAAGTCGGCACTGCACACGTTGGCAGCCAGCATGGCCTCTTCAATGAGCTTGTGCGCATCGTTGCGGGTGCGGGGCACGATCTTTTCGATGCGACCGTTCTCATCGCAGACGATCTGCGTCTCGGTGGTCTCAAAGTCCACGGCGCCGCGCGCCTGGCGCGCCACCAGCAGCGCACGGTACACGTCGTGCAGGTTGAGCAGGTCCTTGACGCGGTCCTTGCGCTTGCTGGCCTCGGGGCCGCGCGTGTTGGCCAGGATGGCCGCGACCTCGGTGTACGTAAAGCGCGCGTGGCTGAACATCACGGCCGGGTAGAACTGATAGGCGTGCACCTCGCCCTTGGCGGTGACCAGCATGTCGCAGACCATGCACAGGCGCTCCACCTCGGGGTTGAGCGAGCACAGGCCGTTGGACAGCTTCTCGGGCAGCATGGGGATCACGCGGCGCGGGAAGTAGACGCTGGTGGCGCGGTCGTAGGCGTCGATGTCGATGGCGCTGCCGGTCTCCACATAGTGGCTCACGTCCGCAATCGCCACCAGCAGGCGCCAGCCCTTGCTGCGGCCGACCTTGGCGGGCTCGCAGTACACGGCGTCGTCGAAGTCGCGGGCGTCCTCGCCGTCGATGGTGACCAGGGGCACGTCGGTCAGGTCCACGCGGCGCTTCTTGTCCTGAGCGCGCACCTTGTCAGGCAACTCTTTAGCTTGCGCCAGGCACTCGGCAGAGAATTCGTGCGGCACGCCGTACTTGCGCACCGCGATCTCGATCTCCATGCCGGGGTCGTCCACCTCGCCCAGCACTTCGGTGATGCGGCCCACAGGCTGGCCGAACAGTGCTGGGGGTTCTGTCAGTTCAACCACCACGACCTGCCCCGGCTTCGCGGCGCCTGTCGCGCCCTTGGGGATCAGCACATCCTGGCCATAGCGCTTGTCTTCGGGGGCCACAAGCCACACGCCGCTTTCCTGCAGCAGTCGGCCAATGATGGGCTGGGGTGGACGCTCGATGATTTCCACAACGCGCCCTTCGGGGCGGCCACGGCGGTCCTGCCGCACGATGCGCACGCGCACGCGATCCTTGTGCAGCACGGCGCGCATTTCGTTGGGGGGGATATAGATGTCGCCTTCGCCATCGTCGCGGATGACGAAACCGTGTCCATCACGGTGCCCTTGCACGCTGCCTTCGATCTCTTGCGACAAATGTGTTGCCGGTTGCGTGCCGGGGGTGGTTTTTTTGTTATACAATCTTAGTCTTTCCTGAAATGCCCAGGTGGCGGAATTGGTAGACGCACTAGTTTCAGGTACTAGCGAGTAACATCGTGGAGGTTCGAGTCCTCTCCTGGGCACCAAGTTTAACGAGAACCAGTGATGGTTTTCAAAATATCGAAGCCGCTGTAGCAACAGCGGCTTTTTTAATTGTCGATGCACATGGCATCGCTTGCCGACGGCTTCTTATTTGGCCTCTTTGAAGCGCTCGGCATATTTTTTTGAAAACTTTCCGGAAGCCCTAATTTCTTGTCCTATAATTCGAGGCTGATCTGAAAGCCCAGGTGGCGGAATTGGTAGACGCACTAGTTTCAGGTACTAGCGAGTAACATCGTGGAGGTTCGAGTCCTCTCCTGGGCACCAAACACATAAAAAGCCGTTGCAACTGCAACGGCTTTTTTGTTTTCGGCCCGCCAAAGAAAAAAAACGAAACCGCCAGCAGCGATCTCGTCTTGTGTGCAGCGCCACGAGCACACGCACCTGCATGCGCGTGCCCACCACCCTTCGGTTACTTGCGCAGCAGCGTCTTCAGCACATTCTGCAAACGGCGCGCGTTCGCAGCATCGTTGGTGCTCGCCAGCACGCGCGCCACATCCTGACCCCAGGTCTGGGCAGGTGCTGGGTCATTGCGACGCGTGAGCAACTGCAGCTGCAGCATGCGCCGCGCGGAGATGTGCTCCGCAGGCGTTGGAGCCTCAGCCGCCATTTCGAGGCGCAGCAGCGCTTCACCTGCATCCCCCTTGGGCGCAGCCGACAGCGCTTGTGTCCAGGCACTGCGCACCGATGGCGTGACGCCCGAGCCCAGGTCCTGCGTACCGGGCACCAGCGCTGCATCGCGCTTCTCCCACGCCGTCAACAACTGGGTCAGGGCTTCACCATGGGCCTGTGCGGCCAGCTTCTTCAGTGCCAGCTGCGCGTGCTCCATGGCCTCGCGCTGAGCGCGGAACGCCGTGTCGCCCAGACGAGGGCCCCGGTCCTCGAACGCCGGGCGATCACCAAAACGGCCACCCCGGTCGGCGCGATCACCCATGCGACCCTCCGCGCGGGGGCCACGGGCACCGTCGCGGTCGCCAGGACGACCATCGCGGCGGTCGCCAGGGCGCGCACCACGGCCAGGGGCCACCGGAGCGTCTTTCTTCATGCCAGGGCGGTCGTCCCCACGCACAGCGACAACAGGTCGCGCGGCAGGCTTGGGGACCGCAGGTGCTGGCGCAGGCGCAGGGGCAGCAACGTCGCCCCCTTCCGCCGCATCTGCAGCCCCATCAGCCCCGCTTGCGGTAGCGGCCGGACCGGCATTCGCCTGCGCTTCTGCGTGTGACTGGGCATCTTTGTTGGCCGTGGCAACGGCTTCCGCCGCCTGGGCCTGACCGCGCAATGCGGCTTCCAGCGCCTGCATGGCGGCACGGATCTGCTGCGCATCACCAGTGGCGTTGGCAGCCTCCAGGGCCTTGGATGCGTCCAGAACCACGCGGTCCCGCGCACTCAGCTCAGTGACAGCGCGATCACGATCCGCCGACTTGCGGTTGAACGCCTCGTCAATGGGCTTGCGGAAAGCGTCCCACAGCTTTTGCTCGTGCTTGCGGTCCAGCGGCACAGTCTGTGCCTCAGCCTGCCAGCGCTGCTGCAGCGCCTTGACGGCATCGATGCGCAGCGACGGCGCAGCGCCCAGTGCGGTGGCCTCGTCGATCATCGCGTGGCGACGCGCCAGGCTTTCCTTTTGCGCTGCCTCCAGTGGCGCTGCGGCCAGGGCAATGGCCTGCTTCCACAACGGCTGCAGTTCGGCAAAGATTTTTTCACCCACATGGCCGCCCTCGCGCCAGCGGTCGCCAAACTGGTACAGCGCGCGGTTGATGGCCTTCCAGTCGCCAGATGCAGCGTGCTCTTGCGCCCAGGCCTTGACCTCTTCGATCAACGCCAGGCGCTGGGCCTTGTGCTCGGCCGCTTCAGCGCGGATCTTGTCCAGCCAGGTCTCGACCACCTTGTGCGCCGCGTTGCAGGCTTCGTCAAATTTCTTCCACAGTGCATGGTTGGGCGCGCCCCCCTGGTCCGCCTGCTTCCACTGGTCTCGCAGATTGCGCAAGGTCTCCTGCATCTTGCGGCCACCCAGGGCTTGACCCTCGGGGCGGCTAAGCAAAGCCTCAGCCTTGGCCACCAGGTCTTCGCGCACCTGGTCTGCGCTCCAGCGCTGCCAGCCTTCCAGCTCACCCGCAGCCACCAGGGCCGTGTGCACCTGCTGCTCCAGAGCGTTGTCAATGTGTTTGCCATGGATCTTGAGCACGGCACGCAGTGCGGCCGCGGCGCCGGCGCTGGCCTTGCCGTGACCTTCGGCGGTTTCTTTTTCAAGGGTTGCCAACGCATCACGCACCAGTTGGTGGGCCTTTTCGATCACCTCTGGCGACACCTTGGGCTTGGCAACACGCGCTGGCTTGCTGGCGGCGGCAGACGCCGCAGCAGCGGCCGCAGCCTCCGTGGGCAGACCACGTGCGGCGCGCAATTCGTCTGCCCACACCGGCACGGGTGGCAGCGGCGCTTGGACGTCCTCGGCGGCGGCGACGGCCTGTGCGAGCGCGGGCTGAAAAGCCTCCCACACCACCAAAAGCTGTGTACGCGAAGCATCCAGCAGCGGCGGGAAACGCGCCTCCACACTCGCCCAGCTCGCGTCACCTGTCAGCTCCTGGGCCTGCTCCTGCCAACGTGCCACATCAGCACGTAGCAGCTCCAGCGCGGCCTGCGCATCGCGCCAGGGCTTGGTGGAAAGCACCTCGATGCGCTGAGCCAGCAGCACGGCGGCCTCGCGCTGCACCTGAACGCGGTGTTGCAGGTCTTCGATCACCTTGACCCGGTCCGCGACCTGCACCTTGAGCAGTGACAGCGGCTCGCGCGACAGCGGCGCACCGGCCTTCGCGGCATCACGCTGCCAGGCCAGGGCATCTGCAATATTGAGCTTGGGGGCCGCTAGCAGGGCCTGGGCCTTGTCCGCCCATTCCGCGGCAATGGCTTCCTGCCCCTTGGCACGGCGGATTTCGTCCAGGCGCTCGCGCACGGCGCGGGCTGCGCCCTTGTCACGTCCGCTCAGCTCCTTGAACACCTCCTGCAATTGCTCGGGGGCTGGCTGCGTGGCCAGCCAGTCGCGGATGCGAGAGGCGCGCTCACCCGACGTGGCGGCAGAAAAAGCGCCGCCGGTCAGCGCATCGAGCGGGTGCGGCTCGTGGGTTTTGGCCGGGGCCGGATTCACTTCAGGTGCGTCGGACATTTTGCTGCGGGAAAAAAATGGAAACATGGATCCAATGGATAACGAAGGCGTCCCAAGCGCAGGGCCTGGGGCCATGCCCGAGCGACCGCACCATGCGCACGCGAGGGCAACAAGGGAGCTATTTTCACCGGATTGGGCCACCAGGCTGCCACAGGGTGCTGCATCAACACCCACAGGTGATCTGGCACAAGGCCCTGCGAGGCAGACGGCCCCGGAAATCAACCTTTGCCAGGGCGCGCCCGACACTCCGGGCGATGGGTCGCCGCTCTAGGGAACAGCCCCCATTATCTATATATAAGACCGTGCCGCCCACCCGCCCCCCGGGCGGCACGAATAAGAAAGCCCGACGAGCAGTGCCTGAGGGGCCTGCCCGCCGGGCTTGACGGCTGACACAACGGTCTTTGCCATCGGTCGCAATGCGGAGATAAAGGTCCGCACGGCGAGGAGGCAAGGTATTGCCTCCAGGGGTTGCCATGGAAGCGGCATCTGCTGCACCTTGGCACTGAATGCCCTCGGAGGGAGACTTCGCTTCGTCTGGCGATGCCTGAAATCTACAGGCGCCTCCACCTTATCAAACTCGCCTCGCCAACTCAAATCGGATTCTCAATGGCAGCAGAACGCCCGATTGAATTTGACATCTTGATGTCCGCCACCCGTCGGTCGTCCGTAGCGCAAAACCATACCTTCAGGCCCAAAAACTGTGATTTTTTACATATTTTTCATAATTTTTATGTCTAAAAAAATCACTTGTTAGTATTGACTATGCATTTAGTGAGCTTCTAGAATCCGCCAGCCCTAAAAACAGGGCTAGTACAAACCCCAATCGCTGCCGAACCCGGCTAAGTCAATCCAGGCGCCAAGCACTCCACAGACGTGCAGCCCGGACTTGATGGCGTACCAATCCAGGCGATCTGCCAGCAAAGCCCAGTCCACCGCGACTGCACCGCTTGACTGACCCGCCTCAGAAAGGAAGAGCTATGACAGCGTCAAGAAAAATAGTCTCCGGCGTGCGAACTTTCGCGGCCGACGTGACCGAAGGTTTTCTTGAAATCACCCACAACAGCTTTGCCCTCATCGGCTTGGCCGTTGCCTTTGTCGTGATTGCGCTCACGGCACGGCCCGATCTGCGCCAGGCTGGCGAAGAGCAACTGATGAACTGGCTGCAAGCCCGCCAAGTGGAAATGCTGGGCATGCCCATCGAACCCGAAGCCAGCGAGCGCGCGACGGCTGTGAACCCCAAAGACCTGCCCAAGGAGCAGGCTGCCGTGGCCTTCTGGCTCAGCAAGAAATACCGCGTGGCTCCCGAGCCCCTGAGCGCTCTGGTGGCCGAGGCCTATGAGATTGGCACCCGGGCCAAGATCGACCCCACCCTGATCCTGGCCATCATGGCCATCGAGTCCAGCTTCAACCCGTTTGCCGAAAGCGCAGTGGGCGCCCAAGGGCTGATGCAGGTGATGACCCGCGTGCACACCGACAAGTACCAGAACTTTGGCGGCCACTTTGCCGCCTTCGACCCGGTCAGCAACCTGCGGGTCGGTGTGAAGGTGCTGCAAGAGTGCATCGCCCGTGCCGGCTCGCTGGAAGGTGGCCTGCGCTTTTATGTGGGCGCCGGCAACATGGCCGACGATGGCGGCTACGCCGCCAAGGTGATGGCGGAGCATTTCCGCCTGCGCCAGGTGGCCGGTGGCCGCGCAGTGCCCTTCAATCCTCCGCCCTCTTTGTCTACCCAAGCTCCGGTGCAAAGCATCCCTGCAGTGGCGCCCCGCACCACGCCTTCCGTGGGAACCAGCGACAAGGTCGCACTGTTGACGCCTGGCCTCTGAAAAGTAGGCAATCCGGCCCCCAGGCAAGGGCCATTGCGCCAAGCGGTTGGGATGCGCGCCATCGGTGCCGTGTCGGCTACACTACCGGGGTACGCGACTGGCGATAGGCGCTGCATTCAGCCACTGAATGCAGCCGCTGACGTGGAAACCAGCAAGAACCTACTTCTTGTGAACCACTGGGAAGCGTGCCGCAGGGGGCCTGCCCCATGCGTTCAGCCGTTCGCCTGGGCAGCCCTTGTTTCAAGGGACACAAGTTCATAGGACTGCCAATCATGTACGACCGCAAAATTCTTGTCGAACAAACCGACCCCGAGCTGTTTGCCGCCATCCAGGCCGAGAACGCCCGCCAAGAGCACCACATCGAGCTGATCGCCAGCGAAAACTACGCCTCTCCCGCCGTGATGTGGGCGCAAGGCACCCAGCTGACCAACAAGTACGCCGAAGGCTACCCCGGCAAGCGCTATTACGGTGGCTGCGAGCATGTGGACGTGGCCGAGCAACTGGCCATCGACCGCGTCAAGCAGATCTTCGGCGCAGAAGCCGCCAACGTGCAGCCGCACTGCGGCGCATCCGCCAACGAAGCCGTGTTCCTGGCCTTCCTCAAGCCCGGCGACACGATCATGGGCATGAGCCTGGCCGAAGGTGGCCACCTGACGCACGGCATGCCGCTGAACATGTCGGGCAAGTGGTTCAACGTGGTGTCCTACGGCCTCGATGCCAACGAAGCCATCGACTACGAAGCGATGGAAAAGAAGGCCCACGAAACCAAGCCCAAGCTCATCATCGCCGGCGCCTCGGCCTACAGCCTGCACATCGACTTCGCACGCTTTGCCAAGGTGGCCAAGGACGTGGGCGCGATCTTCATGGTGGACATGGCCCACTACGCCGGCCTGATCGCCGCCGGTGTGTACCCCAACCCCGTGCCCCACGCCGACGTGGTCACCTCCACCACGCACAAGAGCCTGCGCGGCCCGCGCGGCGGCATCATCCTGATGAAGGCACAGCACGAGAAGGCCATCAACAGCGCCATCTTCCCTGGTCTGCAGGGCGGCCCGCTGATGCACGTGATCGCCGCCAAGGCCGTGGCCTTCAAGGAAGCACTTCAGCCCGAGTTCAAGACCTACCAGGAACAGGTGGCCAAGAACGCCAAGGTGGTGGCCGAGACGCTGACTGCACGCGGCCTGCGCATCGTGAGCGGTGGCACCCAAAGCCACGTGATGCTGGTGGACCTGCGCGCCAAGGGCATTACCGGCAAGGAAGCCGAGGCCGTGCTGGGCGCCGCCCACATGACCATCAACAAGAACGCGATCCCCAACGACCCTGAAAAGCCGATGGTGACCAGCGGCGTGCGCATTGGCACCCCCGCCATGACCACGCGCGGCTTCAAGGAAGAAGAAGCCCGCATCACGGCCAACCTGATCGCCGACGTGCTGGACAACCCCCGCGACGAAGCCAACATCGCCGCCGTGCGCGCCAAGGTCAACGCCCTGACCGCGCGTTTCCCGGTCTACCGCTAAGCAAGCCGGTTCTCTGCGCCCATGAAGTGCCCCTTCTGCAGCCACCTCGAAACGCAAGTCGTTGAAACGCGGGTGTCTGAGGATGGGGTCTTCATCCGCCGCCGCCGCCAGTGCGGCGCGTGCGACAAGCGCTTCACTACCTACGAGCGGCCGGAAGTGAACTTTCCGGCCATCGTCAAGAAGGACGGCCGGCGCATTGAATACGACCGCAGCAAGCTGCTGGGCTCGTTCAACTTGGCATTGCGCAAGCGGCCCGTGAGCACCGACCAGATCGACAGCGCCATTGAGCGCATCGAAGAGAAACTGCTCAACCTGGGGCAGCGTGAAGTGATCTCCAGCCGCATCGGCGAGCTGGTGATGCGCGAGCTCAAGAAGCTCGACAAGGTGGCCTACATCCGCTTTGCCAGCGTGTACCGCAGCTTTGAAGACATCGACGACTTCCGTGCCATGGTCGATGAAGTGCGCAAGTAGCGCACGCACGCTGGGCCAGCCCTTGCGGTAACGCCTGCCGTTTCCCGTCCTGAGCCCCACGCGGCTACTTGGTCTGCTCGATGCAGCCCTGTAGCTACCGGCACATTTTGCAAATTCCCGGCTTCGGCCTTGGCCCTAGAGCATGTCGCACAAGCTACTTTGCGAATGCTATTAATTTCATAGCTATCACGACATGATGCACTAGCGCTTCAGGCGGTTTTTGCATCAAAACGGCTCTACCACACGCCTGCAAGCACCACGAAGGTGCCTGACAATGCGCGCGGTGAAAACCCGTCATTTCCTGCAGCTGGTGCTGCTGTCTGCCCTGTGGGGCGCTTCCTTTCTTTTCATTCGCGTTGCCAGTCCGGTGCTGGGCCCCAATGTGATGGCCGCGCTGCGCATTGGCCTGGCCACGCTCACGCTGATGGGCATCATGCGCTGGGCGGGTGAGCCTTGGCCCTGGCGCCACTGGCGCGAGCTGCTGGGGCTGGGCACGCTGACGGTAGCAGCGCCTTTTCTGCTGTACGCCTGGGCGGCCCTGCACCTGCCAGCGGGCTACAGCTCGCTGCTGAACACCATGGCCGTGCCGTTTGGCGTGATTGCCGCCGCGTGGATGAAGGAAGACACGCTGAGCGCACGCAAATGGGCCGGCTGCCTCTGCGGCTTTGCTGGGGTGGCGCTGATCGTGCAGCTGGGGCCAGTGGAGCCAACGCCCGCGCTGCTGACTGCTGCTGCAGCCTGCGTGACGGCTTCGGCCTGCTACGGCACCTCCACCACCTGGATGAAGCGTGCGACTCAGCGCATGTCACCGCTGTCGATCGCAGCAGGCATCCATGCAGCAGCACTGGTTCTGTTGCTACCGGGCGCTGCATGGACCTTGCCTGCCGCGCGCTTCACTCCAGAAGCGCTGGCCGCCGTGGCCGTGATGGGCGTCGTGACCTCGGGGCTGGCGTATTGGCTCAACCTGCGGGTTCTCAAGCATGTCTCACCCGTAGCCGCCATGAGCTCCGCTTTCATGATCCCGCTGTTTGGTGTGGCCTGGGGCCATGTCTTTCTGGGTGAGGCCCTGGGGCCGGGCATGCTCTGGGGCGGCGCGCTGGTGCTGGTGGCGACCGGGCTGGTCACCGGCTTCAACCCGCTGCAATGGCTGGGTGCGTTGCGCCGCACAGCCGACTAGCCTCTCCGAGCGAGGGCGCCCGGTTGGCGCGCCTCAGCGCGAGGCAGGCGCAACGCGGGTAATGCGGTTGGTAGCGGGCGGTGCCACTGGGCTCTGCAGCCGGAAGTACGCCTCCAGCGCATCCAGGTCCAGCTCGCCCACGCGCCGGTCCTGGCCTTGCGTCAGCACCGTGAAGTTGTCACCACCGCTGTCCAGAAAGCTGCTCATCACCACGCGCACTGACTGCGTATCGGTCACCGGCACACCGTTCAGCACCATGTGGCTGATGCGCGCCCCGGCGGGCTGGCTCAGGTCGTACCGGTAGCTGAAGCCGCTGGACACCGACAGCACCCGGGGCCGCTGCACCGTGTTGCCGCCGCTGGCGAACTGCTGCTCCAGCACGGCGCGGATCTGCGCGCCCGTGAAGGTCTTGATCACCAGCTGGTTGCCGAAGGGCTGCACCGCATACAGCTGGCCGTAACGCACCAGCCCTTGTTCATCCGGCACCAGGTCCGCACGCAGGCCGCCAGGGTTCATGAACGACAACTGCGCGCCACCGTCTTCGGGCGCCCGCGTGGCCAACAGTTGGGCGTCTGCCACCAAATTGCCCAACACGCTCTCTAGCGCCGTGTTGGGCTGACGGCGCATAGCCCCCTGGGCTTGGCCCACCGGGCGCTGGGCCAGCGGAATGGCGGCGGCGCGGTAGGTGTCGATGATCTTCTGCACGCCAGGGTCCGCAGGGAACGTCGGCACGGCAGTGGTCAGCGGCACCAGTCCCTGGGCGCCCGTGAAGGCCTCGCCCTGCACCACCACATTGCGCGCCGTCTTACTCACCACGCGGCGGGTCTGGGTGTCCACGCGCAGCTGGATGTCGGTGAGCAGCGTGCCGTACTGGCCCGCGCTGGTCAGCAGGAAGGGCTTGGCCGGGTTCACACGGCTGTAGTCGCACACATAGGCCTGGTGCGTGTGGCCCGAGACCACCACATCGACGGCCGGGTCCAGCCGCTCCAGGATGGGCACGATATCGCCCGACAGGCCCGCGCAGCTGGTCTCCTGCACGCCCGCTGTGGTGCCGCCACCTTCGTGGATGGCCACCACGATCACATCGGCGCCCTGGGCCTTGAGCTGGGGAATCAGCGCATTGGCCGTGGCCGCTTCGTCCTCAAACCGCAGCCCGGCCACGCCCGACGGGCTGACCATGGTGGGTGTGGCCTGCAGCGTGAGGCCGATGAACCCCATGGTGATGGTGACACCGTCTTCGGTGAACCGCTTGAGCCCCGTGGCGGGCAGCAGGGTGCGGCCGTCCTCGCGCACCGTGTTGGCGGCCAGCAGGCCAAATCGGGCGCCCTCAAAAGGCTTGCTAATGCGGCAGGGCTCGCGCGAGGTGAATTTCTCGCAGCCGCCGTTCTGCAGCCGCAACAGTTCGCGCCAGCCCCGGTCGAACTCGTGGTTGCCGACCGCATTGAAGTCGATCTGCATGCGATTGACCGCTTCGATCGTGGGCTCGTCCAGGAACAGCGACGACACCAGCGGCGAGGCACCCACCATATCGCCCGCTGACACCACCGCATGGTGCGGCGACTGGGCCTTGAGGGCTGCCATGGCGCTGGCGAAGTAAGCCATGCCCCCGGCAGGTGCCAGCACGGGGCCTGTGGGCCCTTGCACCCGGTGCGCCATGTGGGGTGGCTCCAGGTTGCCATGCAGGTCGTTGAAGCCGATGAGGGTGATGTCGATGTGGGCCGGCGCGCTGCCCGCTGCAGGGGCGGTGGGCGCCATGCTGCTGCAGCCAGCCAGCCACAGCGGCACCGCCAAGGCGGCCAACGCCCGGCGACGGAAGGCCCGGAACAAGCGGTTGCTCATACAGAGGGACCGCCCCTGGGACGGTGGGAGTTGGTGTTACAGAAACGAGGCCTGGATCGGCGGCACGGGCGGCACCACATCGCCGCACTGGGCACGGTGGCGCAGCGCGTGCTCCATCACCACCAGCGCCAGCAGCGCTTCGGCAATCGGCGCGGCGCGGATGCCCACGCAAGGGTCGTGGCGGCCCTTGGTGATCACCTCGGTGCTCTTGCCGTGGATGTCGATGGACTCGCGCGGGCTGATAATGGAACTGGTGGGCTTGATGGCGATGCTCACCTCCAGATCCTGCCCGGTGCTGATGCCGCCCAGCACGCCGCCGGCGTTGTTGGTGCGGAAGCCCTGGGGCGTCATCGAGTCACCGTGCATGGTGCCCCGGTGGGCCACGCTGGCAAAGCCCGCGCCAATCTCCACGCCCTTCACGGCATTCAAACCCATCATGGCGTGGGCAATGTCGGCGTCGAGCTTGTCATACAGCGGCTCGCCCAGGCCCACCGGCACGCCCGTGGCCTGCACCCGGATGCGGGCACCGCACGAGTCACCGGCCTTGCGCAGGGCGTCCATGTAATCCTCGTACTGCTGCACGTCGGCCACGGGGGCGAAGAAGGGGTTGCTCTGCACATGGTCCCAGCTCTCGAACGGGATGGGCAGCTCGCCCAGCTGCGTCATGCAGGCGCGGAACTCGGCGCCATATTGCTGCGCCAGCCACTTCTTGGCCACGGCACCTGCAGCCACCGTAGGCGCCGTCAGGCGGGCGGAAGACCGGCCGCCGCCGCGCGGGTCGCGGATGCCGTACTTGTGCCAGTAGGTGTAGTCGGCATGGCCGGGGCGGAAGCTCTCGGCGATGTTGCTGTAGTCCTTGCTGCGCTGGTCGGTGTTGCGGATCAGCAAGGCAATGGGGGTGCCAGTGGTCTTGCCCTCGTACACCCCGGAGAGGATCTCCACCGCATCGGGCTCGTTGCGCTGCGTGACGTGGCGGCTGGTGCCAGGGCGGCGCCGGTCCAGGTCGGCCTGGATGTCGGCTTCAGCGAGAGGCATGCCGGGCGGGCAGCCGTCGATCACGCAGCCAATGGCTGGGCCGTGGGATTCACCGAAGTTGGTGACAGCGAATAGGGTACCGATGGTGTTGCCGCTCATGGGGCGGGATTATTCCAGACGCGCAGCATTCAGGACGCATCGGCCGCGCCTTTCTCCAATTGGCGAACGCCCGCACGAACGATATAGTGAATCCGAGAGCAAGATGGGAGGCCACCCTTGATCCAAGCTTTCGCAGCATCGCTGCACGCAAAACGGCTTCTGGCCCGCGCGCTGGTGGCCTTGGGTGCGCTGGCGGCCTCCGCACACGCCAACGCCCCTCTGGACATACGCATTGCCCTGGTGATAGGCAACTCAGCGTATTCCGGGTCCGCAGCCCTCGCCAATCCCGCCAACGATGCAAAGGCGATGTCGGAGCAACTGCGTACACTGGGTTTCCAGGTGCTGGAATTGCGTGATGGATCGCGCAGCCAAATGACCGAGGCCATTGACGATGTGCGCAAGCGCCTCCAGGGCAAGGGCGGCGTGGGCATGCTGTATTACGCGGGCCACGGAGTCCAGATTGACTGGCGCAACTACATGGTGCCCGTCGACGCACGTCCCAGAAGCCAGACCGAGGTCGTGGCTCAGGCGGTCGATGTGGACTCGGTGATCAACGCTTTCAAGCAAGCCGGCAATCGCGTCAATATCCTGGTCCTCGATGCCTGCCGCAACAATCCCTTTGAGGGTACGGCGTCCGTCAAGGGGCTGGCGCAGCTCGATGCCGTGCCCGGCACTTTTCTCGCCTATGCCACCGCGCCCGGCAACATCGCCGAGGATGGGGAAGGCAGCAACGGTCTGTACACCACCTATCTGCTGCAAGAGCTGGCCAAGCCCACCGCGCGCATTGAGGACGTCTTCAAGCGCGTGCGACTTCAGGTACGGCAGAAGAGCCGGGGCAACCAGATTCCCTGGGAAAGCACCAGCCTGGAAGACGATTTTGTGTTCAACGACGGCCGGGGCGTGGGCACAGCGGTTGCCGCCGCCCCCACGCCCAAACCGCCGCCACAAGAGCGCGACGAGATGTTTGTCCGCGAGAAAGCGCAATGGGACCGCATCAAGCACTCCCGCGATCCCGACGATTTTTACGCCTTTTTGCAGGCCTACCCCAACGGAATGGTCAGCGAAGCGGCCCAAAGCAGGCTGGACCAGATCTCCAAACCCCAGGTCACCCCAACCCCCTTACAGGGGCGCCATTCCACGCAGCGCAACCCGAGGGTGGGCGACGAGATCGGGTACATCTACCGCGACTACCTCACGGGACTGGAAACACGTCGGGAGACGCTGCGCGTCACAGCCATCAAAGATGGCTTTGTCGAGATCAACAACGGCCAGCAAATTGTGACTCTGGCCGGCGGCACTGTGCGCAACGACATGGGCATTGAATTCGACCCACCCCTTCAAACCCTGCCCGCCGATGAGTTTCAGATCGGCAAGCGGTGGACCAGCCGTTCACAGCAAACAATGCCCAAATCACTCCCGACGCCGACCGGCGGCGTGGGATGGATAGAGCAGGAGATGAAGGTGACTGCGTACGAACAAATAACCGTACTCGCCGGCACCATGAACGCCTACCGCGTTGAAGCCAGCCTGCGCACGTACAGAGGTCTGTCGGGCAAGATCACCTATTGGGTGAACAACGGAGGACTCATCGTCAAATATGTCCGCCAAGCCAAAATCAGCTTCCCTAACGGAGTGACCAGGGACAGCAGTTGGACACGCGAAGTGGTACGCATCCACAAGCCCCGGTGAGTCGGGTGCGCCCCCTCTGAAAACATACTTCCCATCGGGGCTCAGGAGTACGACGACTTCTCTGTGCACTTTCAAACCGGCCGGAGGCCACGCGCCTTGCACACGCCCATCACGCCTGCGCCACGCAGCCCTCGTCAGCACAAAAAAGCACATGCTGGACACATCGTGCTTGGCAGGCCCATGTGCGCTTGCTAGCATCCACCATCGATTTCTGGGACATTCATGCCCGCCTTAGCGCCGCCCTCTCCGGGTCCAACACTGCCGCCCCGCACTTCTGCACCCGCCCCCGTGGCTGACGCGCCGCTGCGACGGGCGCTGGACGCCAGTGACAACGCCATCGTGTTGACCAACCATGCCAAACGCGTGGTGTATGTAAACCAAGGCTTTTCGCGGCTGTTTGGCCACCAGCCCGCTGAGGTACTGGGCAAGCTCCTGAGCGAGGTGCTGCTCGGTCCGCACTCGAACCCCGATCTGCTGGAGAGCATCCGCTCCAACGTGCTGGCATACGGCCAGTTCCGTACCGACACGCTCCTGTACAGCAAGACAGGACAGCCGCGCTGGGTGTCGCTGGTGATCAACGCGTCCGATGAGGACACCGGGGGCCCGGGGGGCACCATCTCGATCCTGACCGACATCACGCTCACCAAGATGCACGAGGTGCTGCAGACGCGGGTGCTCGAAGGCATGGTCAATGAACTGCCCTTGCCCGACCTGATGGCGCTGGTATGCCGCGAGGTCGAACGCATTGCCCCCGAGGTCACCGCCACCATCCTGGCGGTGGATGCCCAGGGCCGAGTGCATCCGCTGGCAGCGCCCAGCCTGCCAGCTGACATCAGTCGCGCGTTGGACGGGCTGGCCATTGGCCCTACGGCAGGGTCATGTGGCACCGCAGCGTTCCGCAACGAGCCCGTGGTGGTCACCGACATGGCGACGGACCCGCTCTGGGCCGACTACTGGGAACTGTTTGCACCGAGCGGAATGCGCGCCTGCTGGTCCAGCCCGATCCGGGACCACCGGGGTCAGCCGATTGGCACCTTTGCGTTCTATTTCCGCGAGCCACGCGCACCCGATGCATTGCACCGGCGCCTTGTCGATGTGTGCCTGCACTTGTGCGCCTTGGCCATCGAGCGCGACAGCACGCACCAGCGCATCCACCAGTTGGCGTTTTTTGACGTACTCACGGGCTTGCCCAACCGCGCCCTCTTTCGCACCAGCGCAGAGCGCACCTTGACCGACCTGCGCCGGGGCAACCACACAGGCGCCCTGCTGTTCCTGGACCTCGACCGGTTCAAGCAGGTCAACGACACCCAAGGGCACGCAGCCGGCGATGCGCTGCTGAGCGCAGTGGCCCAGCGCCTGACGCAGGGCCTGCGTGCCCGTGACCTGATCGCACGCCTGTCGGGCGACGAATTTGTGTTGCTGCTGTCCGAGTGCACCACCGAACAGGCGGTGCAAAGCGCCCACCGCGTACTGCACGATATTGCCCAGCCGCTGGACATCCTGGGGCAGACCCATGTGCCCCACGCGAGCCTCGGCATTGCGATGTTTCCGAACGATGGCGACACCATCGACACCCTGCTGCGCCATGCCGACCAGGCCATGCACCAGGCCAAGAGCGACCATCGCCACAGCCTGCAGCTGTTCAGCGCCGAGATGAATCGGCACGCCCAGGAGCGCGCCTCGCTGGAACGCGCGCTGCAGCACGCGCTGGCCGAGCGCAGCCTGACGCTGCACTACCAGCCGCAGGTACTCAGCAGCTCACCCGGCACCTTGCACGGTGTGGAGGCGCTGGCGCGCTGGAATCACCCCGAGTGGGGCATGGTGCCGCCGTCGCAGTTCATCCCCGTCGCCGAAGACGCCGGGCTGATCCATGAGCTGACCCTGTGGCTGCTGGACGAAGCCTGCAGGCAGCTGGCGGCCTGGCGTGCTGCAGGCCACGACGTGCCCTGTGTGGCCGTCAACCTGTCGGGCCGCAGCTTTCACCGGCCGGAGTTTGCGCAAGAGATCGGCGATGCACTGCAACGCCATGGCCTGCGCACCAGCGACGTGCTGCTGGAGATCACGGAGAGCGTGATGATGGATGCGCGGCCGGTCACGCTGCAGAACATCGAAGCGCTGCACCAGCAGGGCTTCAAGCTGTCGCTGGATGACTTTGGCACCGGCTACTCCAGCCTGAGCTATCTGCACCGCTTGCCCATCAGCGAGCTCAAGCTAGACATGGCCTTTGTGCAGGACCTCACCACCAGCGCCACGGCGCGCGCCCTCACAGTGTCGGTGCTGAGCATTGCCCACAGCCTGGGCATGGTGGTGGTGGCCGAGGGGGTGGAGACCACCGGCCAGCAGCAGTGGCTGCAGGCCCATGGCTGCCCGGTGATGCAGGGCTACCTGTTCGGCAAGCCGCTACCACCCGATGAGATTGAGGCCTGGCTATGCGCCCAGGCGCCGAGCCCTTACCGCTGACCCAGCTCCGGCCCCGGGTGGGTAGCACAAGCGCAGTGCGCGCCCGGTAAACGGTCTCAAGTGCTCAAGGGCGGGGTTCTTCTTCGGGCCAGTCGCGGATGTAGGCCTTGAGCATCTTGTTCTCGAAGTTCTGGCTGTCCACCACGGCCTTGGCCACGTCATAGAAGCTGATCACGCCCATGAGCATGCGACGGTCCATCACGGGCATGTAGCGCGCGTGGCGGTCCAGCATCATGCGGCGCACTTCGTCCATGTCGGTTTCGAGCGTGCAGGTCAGGGGCGCATCGTCCATGGCCGTGCGCACCAGCATCGTGCCCACGCTGCCGCCGTTCTTGACCAGCGCCTGGATCACTTCGCGGAAGGTGAGCATGCCCACCAGATCGCCATGCTCCATCACCACCAGCGAGCCGATGTCGCGCTCGGCCATCAGGCTCACGGCACCCGCCAGCGGCTCGTCCGGCGATGCGGTGTACAGGGTGTTGCCTTTGACGCGAAGGATGTCGCTGACTTTCATGGTGCGGAGTCTCCGGGGGATCGGGAAGAATCGGAAAGAGTAGGTGTGGGCCCGCAGCGACCAGCACATCCGCTGGGGCTGCCCAGGTGCTGCAGGCTGTTTGTCAGCAAATATAGCCCACAATGCCCGCCTGCAATGACAACATGGGAGACACACAGATGCCCGGTTACTCCGACCCCGGCTTTGACACGCTGGCGCTGCACGCAGGCGCCAGCCCCGACCCCGCCACCGGCGCGCGCGCCGTGCCCATCCACCTGACCACCTCGTTCGTCTTTGAATCGAGCGACCACGCAGCGTCCCTCTTCAACCTGGAGCGCGGCGGCCACGTGTACAGCCGCATCAGCAACCCGACCAACGCGGTGCTCGAACAGCGCGTGGCCGCGCTCGAAGGCGGTGTGGGCGCCATTGCCACCGCCAGCGGGCAGGCCGCACTGCACCTGGCCGTGGCCACGCTGATGGGCGCGGGCAGCCACATCGTGGCGAGCACGGCGCTGTATGGCGGCTCGCAGAACCTGCTGCACTACACGCTCAGCCGCTTCGGTATCGAGACCACGTTCGTGAAGCCCGGCGACATCGACGGCTGGCGCGCTGCGGTGCGCCCCAACACCAAGCTGTTCTTTGGCGAGACCGTGGGGAACCCCGGCCTGGATGTGCTGGACATCCCCACCATCTCCTCCATCGCGCACGAGGCGGGCGTGCCGCTGCTGGTGGACTCCACCCTCACCTCGCCCTGGCTCATCAAACCGTTTGAACATGGCGCGGACCTGGTCTACCACTCGGCCACCAAGTTCCTCTCGGGCCACGGCACCGTCGTGGGCGGCATCGTGGTGGATGGCGGCAGCTTTGACTGGGACGGGCCAAAGTCGGCCGGCAAGTTTGCCGAGCTGACCCAGCCCTACGACGGCTTTCACAACATGGTGTTCACCGAAGAGAGCACCGTGGGCGCCTTTTTGCTGCGCGCGCGGCGCGAGGGCCTGCGCGACTTTGGCGCCTGCATGAGCCCACACACGGCCTGGCTCATCCTGCAAGGCATCGAGACCCTGCCGCTGCGCATGGCGCAGCACATGCGCAACACCGAGAAGGTGGTCGAATTTCTGGCCGCGCAGCCGTTCGTGTCTCGCGTGGGCCACCCCATGCTGGAGTCTCACCCCAGCCACGCCTTGGCGCAAAAGCTGCTGCCGCGTGGCGCGGGCTCGGTGTTCAGTTTTGACCTCAAAGGCAACCGCGAGCAGGGCAAGAAGTTCATCGAAACCCTCAAGGTCTTCAGCCATCTGGCCAATGTGGGCGACTGCCGCAGCCTGGTGATCCACCCGGCCAGCACCACGCACTTCCGCATGAGCGACGAGGCGCTGGCGGGCGCGGGCATCAGCCAGGGCACGATCCGCCTGTCCATCGGCCTCGAAGATGCCGACGACCTCATCGACGACCTGAAACGCGCGCTGAAAGCCGCCGAGAAAGCAGGGGCCTGACCATGCACATCCAAGTCAACGGCGCTGCCATCTACTGCTACACCGGTGGCAAAGCGTTTGACGCCGCCAAACCCACGGTGGTGTTCATTCACGGTGTCCTCAACGACCACAGCGTGTGGGCCCTGCAAAGCCGCTACATGGCCAACCACGGCTGGAACGTGCTGGCCATCGACCTGCCCGGCCACTGCCGCAGTGGCGGCGATGCGCCCGCCACGGTGGAGCAAGGCGCGGACTTCATCGGCGCTCTGCTGGACGCTGCGGGCGTGCAGCGCGCGGCACTGGTGGGCCACAGCTGGGGATCGCTCATTGCCATGGAAGCCGCCGCGCGGCTGAAGGACCGCATCAGCCATCTGGTGCTGGTGGGCACCGCCTTCCCGATGAAGGTGTCGCCCGCACTCATCGAGGCCTCGCAGACCGATCCTGAAAAGGCGATGCGCATGGTCAATGTGTTCTCACGCAGCACCTTGTCTGCGCCCCCGTCGGCCCTGGGCCCGGGCACCTGGGTGTTTGGCGCAGGCATGGCGCTGGGCCGCAAGGTGCTGCGCAGCAACCCGGCCGTCAACGTTTTCCACCGGGGTTTTGTCGCCTGTGACAGCTATGCGGGCGGCGAGGCGGCCATGGCGGCGCTCACTTGCCCGGTGCTGTTTGCACTGGGCAGCCAAGACCAGATGACAGCACCCAAAGCCGCCCAGGGCCTCGTCAAGGCCGCCCAGGCGGCTGGCAAGCAGGTGCAAATCGCCCACCTGCCCGTGGGCCACAACCAGATGACCGAGGCGCCGGAAGAAACACTGGCCGCCATCCGCGACTTCCTGGCCCGGTGAGCCCCAAAGCCCCGGCGCGCTGACAGCCCGCCGGGGTTTCAATAGCCAGTTCAAGGTGGCAGACCCGTTGGCGACAGCACACCCGCACTGCCCCGCTGGTGCGCGCTGGCGCTGCGGCGTATAACGCGGGCAGAGCCCCAACGCCGCCCGGAGACAACGCCATGACCACCCAGACTGTCACCCAGCAACCCGCGCCCGCCACCGACCCTCGGGCCTTCAAAAGCTTCGCGGACTTCTACCCCTTCTACCTGAGTGAGCACAGCAACCGCACGTGCCGCCGCCTGCACTTTGTGGGGTCCACGCTCACCCTGGTCTGCCTGGCCATGCTGGTGGCCACGGGCAAGCCGCAGTACCTGCTGTACGGCCTGCTCTGCGGCTACGGCTTTGCCTGGGTGGGGCACTTCGGCTTTGAGAAGAACAAGCCCGCCAGCTTCAAGCGCCCGCTCTACAGCTTCATGGGCGACTGGGTGATGTACAAGGACATCTGGGCGGGTAAAGTGCCCCTGTGAGCTGATTTGAAGCCCCTGAGGCCGTAAGCGCTAGTGCAGCATGCCTGAGTAGCTATTATTTATATAGCAATTGATCGCTACCCCAGGATAGCCATCCGCCCCGGTCAACCCGCCTGCAGCACATCGGCCATGCGCAAGGTGTCGAGCTTGGCGTTGGCCCACAGCGGCCCCAGGCTGTCCACCCGCTGCAGCAGCAGGCGCTGCACCAGGGGTGCGAGCACGGTGCTTTCCGGGTCGGCCAGCAGCACGTAGCGGGACTCGGGCACGTCGGCAGCGCTCACAGCGGCATCGTTCACCTGCCCCACCCAGTCCAGCGCAGTCAGCGCCTCCAGCACGGGTTCCAGCTGCAGCACATCCACCCGCAGCAACTGGGCCAGCTGGCTGGGGCGCAGACCCTTGATGGGATGCGGACGCGCCCGGTGCAGCGCCTGCAGCACCTCCACCGCCAACTGAAATGTCCACCCCGCCACCGTGCCGCGCCGCGCCACGCCCGCGAGCAGGCTGGGCAGGTAGGCGGTGACCACGGCCCCCAGCAACACGATGACCCAGGCCACATAGATCCACACCAGCAAGATGGGCAGCGTGGCAAACGCGCCGTACACCACCGAATAGGTGGGCACCTTGCCCAGGTACAGCGCCAGCACCTTCTTGGCGAGCTCGATGCACACCGCCACGAACAGACCACCCGTCCAGGCATGGCGCCACTTCACCGGCGTGTTGGGCACGTAGTGGTACAGCGCCGCCATGCCACCGGCCAGCGACACGAACTGGATCGAATCGAACAGCAGCTGCACCCCATCGGGCAGGCGCTTGACCAACCCGCCCGAGGCCGACATCACATACGACGTGAGCGCCAGGCTCGCGCCCAGCAACAGCGGGCCCAGCGTGATGGCCGCCCAGTAGATCAGCACCCGCTGCCCCAGCGGACGCAGGCGCTGCACGCGCCAGATGTCGTTGAGGGTGCGGTCGATGGTCAGGATCAACGCCAGCGCCGTGGCCAGCAGGATGCTGAACCCCGCCACCCCCAGGCTGCTGGCCTTGGCGGCAAACTGCGTGAGGTAGCCCAGCACCTGGCGCGAGATGCTGTCGGGCACCAGGCTGCTGACCAGCCAGCCCTGCAGCGCGTCCTGCAGCTTGCCGAAGATGGGGAACGCGGTGAACACCGCCAGCGCCACGGTGAAAAACGGCACCAGCGCCAGGATGGTGGTGAAGGTGAGGCTGCTGGCCGTGAGCCCCAGGTGGTCCTCGCGGAAGCGCTCACGCAGCGTCTGGGCCGTGGTCTTCCAGGGGAAGTGCGACAGCTCGGTCATCAGCGCCTCGATGCGCGATGCGACTGTCTGTAGGGAAAAAGGCATGGCCGATATGATGCCACCCCAATGACTGCATCCCCCGCCATCCCTCTCCCTCCGTCCGACAACGGTGTTGCCGCCACCCGCTGGCTTGCCGCTGGCAGCCTGCTCGCCCTGATTGTTCTGTGCCTGTCCTGGGAGCTGGTGCTGGCCCCGGTCAGGCCTGGCGGCTCGTGGCTGGCCATCAAGGCGCTGCCACTGTGTATCCCGCTGGCGGGCATCCTGAAGAACCGCATGTACACCTACCGCTGGGTCAGCCTGGTGATCTGGCTGTATTTCACCGAAGGCGTGGTGCGCGGCTGGGGCGACAAGCCGCCATCGCAATGGTTGGCCTGGGGGGAAGTGGCCTTGTGCCTCGTGCTGTTCACCGCCTGCACGCTGCATGTGCGCGTGCGCCAGCGCAACGCCAAGGCCGCCGCCGCTGCTGCGGCAGACACCAGCACAGCGGCACCCGCCCCCTGATGCCCCTCGCGCAGTCCCCTGCCACCCGATCAACCCACTGAACACGCCGATTCATCCATGACCACCTTGCTCGACACCCTGCGCACCATCGTCGGCCCCGCCCACGTGCTCAACGAAGGCGACCTCACCGCCTGGGAACAGGACTGGCGCCGCCGCGTGCGCGGCAAGGCCCTGGCCGTGGTGCGTCCTGCCAACACGCAAGAGGTGGCCGCCGTGGTCAAGGCTTGTGCAGCAGCGGGCACCGCCATCGTTCCGCAGGGCGGCAACACCGGCCTGGCCGTGGGCTCGACGCCCGATGACAGCGGCACGCAGATCGTGCTGAGCCTCACGCGCATGAACGCCGTGCGCAGCGTGGACACCGACAACCTGACCATGACCGTGGAAGCGGGCTGCATCCTGCAGAACCTGCAGGACGAGGCCGAGAAGGCTGGCGTGCTCTTCCCCCTGAGCCTCGCGGCCGAAGGCAGCTGCACTATTGGCGGCAACCTGGGCACCAACGCCGGCGGCACGCAGGTGGTGCGCTACGGCAATGCGCGCGACCTGTGCCTGGGCCTCGAAGTGGTCACGCCGCAGGGCGAGGTGTGGGACGGCCTCAAGGGCCTGCGCAAGGACAACACCGGTTATGACCTGCGCGACCTGTTCATCGGCAGCGAAGGCACGCTGGGCATCATCACCGCCGCGACGATGAAGCTCTACCCCCAGCCCGCCGCAAACCTCACCGCCTGGGCCGCCGTGCCATCAATGGAACACGCTGTGGCTTTGCTGGGTCTGGCACACAAGCAGCTGGGCGCGGGCCTCACGGGCTTTGAAGTGATGGGCCAGTTTGCGCTGAGCCTGGTGGGCAAACACATGCCGCAGCTGCGCGTGCCCTTCCTGGGCGACGACAACGCGCCCTGGTGCGTGCTGCTCGAAAACTCCGACAGCGAATCCGAAGAACACGCCCGCGCACGATTCGAGTCGTTGCTGGAGACCGCGTTTGAAATGGGCTGCGTGATCGACGCCGTGGTGGCCGAGAACCTCACGCAGGCCCACCAGCTGTGGCACATCCGCGAGAGCATTCCGCTGGCCCAGGCCGAAGAGGGCCTGAACATCAAGCACGACATCTCGGTGCAGATCTCGCGCATCCCCGCCTTCGTGGCGCACACCGATGCGGTGCTGCAGCGCGAGATCCCGGGCGTGCGCTTGGTCAACTTCGGCCACCTGGGCGACGGCAACCTGCATTACAACGTGCAGGCACCGGCAGAAGGCGACCCCAAGGCCTTCCTGCGCGAGCACGAGGACCATGTGAATCATCTGGTGTACGAGGCCGTGGCCGAGTTCGGCGGCTCGTTCTCGGCCGAGCATGGCATTGGCGAACTCAAGGCCGACAAGCTGGCCAAGTACAAGTCGCCCGTGGCCCTGGGCATGATGCGCGCCATCAAACAGGCGCTGGACCCGCAGGGCATCATGAACCCGAAGCGCGTGCTGCAGTAAACCCACAGAAAGCTGACCCATGACCGCTGCCGTCACCGTGCGCCCGGCTCAACCCGAAGACTACGCTGCCTGGCGCCCGCTCTGGGACGGCTACAACGCGTTCTACGGCCGTTTTGGTGCCACTGCGCTCCCGGAGCACATCACGCAAGCCACCTGGCAGCGCTTTCATGACGCGGCAGAGCCCATGTTCTGCCTGGTGGCTCAAGACGATGCCAGCGGGGAGCTGTTGGGCCTCACGCACTATGTGTTTCACCGCAGCATGACGCGCATCGAACCCGTGTGCTACCTGAGCGACCTCTTCACCCGCGAGGCCGCACGCGGCCGGGGCGTGGGGCGGGCGCTGATCGAAGCGGTGTACGGCGCAGCGCGCGCCGCCAAGTCGTCGCGCGTGTACTGGCAAACGCACGAGACCAACGCCGCCGGGCGCCAGCTGTACGACAAGCTGGCCAAGCACCATGGCTTCATCGTGTACGCCAAAGAAATCTGAACGCCATCCCGAGGATCTGCGATGACCCTGCCCGA
Source organism: Acidovorax sp. Root70 (assembly GCF_001428225.1). Classification (NCBI taxonomy): domain Bacteria; kingdom Pseudomonadati; phylum Pseudomonadota; class Betaproteobacteria; order Burkholderiales; family Comamonadaceae; genus Acidovorax; species Acidovorax sp. Root70. The sequence goes on along the minus strand of NZ_LMHQ01000002.1, from coordinate 28,108 downwards.
CCTGTACCGCGCTGTTGCCGAACACACCGGCACCTTCACCTGCGAGCGCATCAACAAGCCGCAGGAAACCAAAACGGTGAACTTCCAGCACCACATCCAGCCTCCCGCCGCGCTGGATGCAGCCCTGCCGGACGTGGGTCAGCTCCCCGCTTTCTACGCCACGTTCGGCTGCGTGCTGCTGTACCACGATGCCGACTCAGGCGATGCCGCCCGCTACATCGCACCGCCCGCCGAATGGGCCGAGCTGCAAGAGGGGTTTGAGGGCTGGACGGAACATCTGAGTGACGAAGAACGCGAAGAGATCCTGCCCGACTGGATCGCGCACTGCCAGGTGATTGGCGAGACCCCCCATTCGGGCAACTACATCCTGATGGCCACCGATGGCGAGTGCGCCGGACAGGTGTTCGAGTTTGACCACGACGGTTTTGAGTTCACCCACGCGGCTGACGACCTCGTGGACTATGTGCAACGCCTGCTGCACCTCGGCAGCCCCACGCTGGCCAACATCGCCTCGCACATGCGCTTCATCGACAAGAACACGGGAGCGCAGTGGTGGATTCTGGAAATGAACGACAACCAGGGCCACCAGGTGCGTACCGACGTGTGAGGTGCGGCGGGGCGGGAGCACCCATCGCTATAAAAGTGAGAGCTTCCAGCGCATATATATCAGGCGCTACAAGCCATTTCGACTAAAAAACTCACACCCTCGCTGGACTGGATGGGCGACGCCACTGCAGACAAGGTGACCTCACAACACCTTGCGCATGGGCTGCGCCTGCAGCCCGGCCCACGTTTGCACGCCGCCATGCGGCACATAGCCATGGCGGCGGTAAAAGTGCTCTGCCGTGCGCGTGCTCTCCAGGTCCAGAGTTGTGAGCCCCACTTCGCGCGCATGGGTCTCGACGTGCTGCAGCAGGGCCCGCCCCACCCCTTGGTGCAAGGCCTCCGGCACCACGTAGCACAACGCCAGCGTGGTCCGTGCCCGCAGCGCAAAGCCCACCATCGTGTCGCCCCGGTATGCGCCCCACGCCACAGCACCCGGCGCGGCCATCCACGCAGCCAGGTTCTCGGGCGTCTTGTTGGCCAGCCAAGTTGTCAGGATGGTGGCGTCATTGGCATGGTCGAGCACACAGCAGTGGGTGATGGACTGGCGGATGACACCGCACGCATCGGCGGCATGCACTGCTGCCGCCACGCGGACAGTGATCGTTGGCGGCGAGGCAGGGGCGGCGGCATGGTGCATGCGCCATTCTGCCGCCAGAGCGGCCTACCGCTCGCTGGGTGGGTTGGATCGAGCCCTTTGCGTGGTTGCCTCCCATCCCGGGGGCACGCAGCCCTGCTCCATCACGCACAGGCTGGCGCTGGCCAGCGCATGGCGCAGCGCCTGCTGGCAGGCACCGGCTGTCAGACCGCCCACGAACTGCGCAAAACTGGCAACCCCGGCGGCCTGCGACTGCCGCAGCAAATGCGCCAGCAGCCCGGCCAGAAAGCTGTCGCCCGCGCCCACGGTGTCCACCACCTGTAGCGGCTGGGCCTCTTTGGCAAAACACTGCGCGCCGCCGCGGTGCAGCAGCCAGGCGCCTTCCGCGCCCAGCGTCAGCGCCAGCAGGTGGGCCTGCGGGTTGGCGGCGAGCAGGTGCTGCGCACGGGCCAAGGCATCCACACCAGGCACGGCCAGATGCTCCAGGTCTTCGTCGCTGGCCTTGATGATGTGGGCGTGGGCCAGCGCGGCGTGCACCGTGGTGCGGTAAGCCGCAAGGTCGGGCATGACGGAGGGGCGCAGGTTGGCATCGACCACCACGCAGCGGCCTGCGGCGCGCTGGGCGGCCAGCCACGGCAGGTAGATGGCGGTGTCGCGCGCGTCGAGTGCCAGGGCGCCGGTGCAGACCAGCTGCAGCGCGGGCAAGGCGGCGCAGCTACCGCCCAGGCCTGCTTCAGACACCGCACGGTCTGCCACGCCTTCGCGGTAGAAGGCGTAATCGGGGTGGCCGTGTGCATCGAGGTTGACCACGGCCAGGGACGTGACTTGCTGCACAGGCTCGGGCTGGGCCAGCACCACGCCATCGGCCACCAACTGCGCCGCCAGTTCGCGGCCAAAACGGTCGCGCGACAAGGGGTTGAGGTACTGCGTGCCCACACCTTGCCGGGCCAGCGCGCGGCACAGGTTGTAGAGCGCACCGCCCAGGCACGGCAGGTAGCTGCCATCAGCGCGGCGGATGAGGTCGATGAGGGCCTCGCCGGCAATGGCGGCGTGAATGGGCGCGGCGGCGGTAGAAGTGTTGGGGGCTGAAGTCATGGTGGCTTGGGAGGCAGCAGGTCAGAACTGCGATTGCAGCGCGGGGTACAGGGCGACAAAGCGGGCATAGCGTTCGGCCAGCAGGGCTTGTTGCGCAGGCTGCGGTATGAAGGTGGCGTCAGCGGGCAGGGGCTGGCACCAGTGGGCTTCGTCACCCCCGCAGGCCATGGCCGCCAGGCGCGCGGCGCCCAGGGCGGCGGCGGCGTGCGCGCCCTGCGGGCGTTGCAGTTGTGTGCATAAGGCGCTGGCCAGCAACTGCGCCCAGGGGTTGCTGCGGGCACCGCCACCGACCAAGGCCAGGGCCGCTTCACCCCGACTGGCAGCACCGCCCTGCCCAGCCCCTGCAGCGCGCATTGCGTTGAGGCCATCGAGCAGGCCAAAGCCCACACCTTCCATCACGGCATAGGCCAGGTCCGCCGCTTCGTGCTCAGCGCGCAGGCCCATGAAGACTCCGGTGGCAGCCGCGTTGTTGTGTGGCGTGCGCTCGCCACTCAGGTAAGGCAAAAACAGCGGCGCCTGCGCCTGGCGGGTGGTGCTGAGGGTGCCGACAGCGTCCGACAGTTGTGCCTCCTCGCTGCGCCCCGTAAGCCGGGTGACCCAGCCAAACGCACTGGCCGCGCTGAGCATGACCGACATATGGTGCCAGCGCTGCGGCAGCGCGTGGGCAAAGGCATGCACGGCACGCTCGGTGGCGGGCGCAAAGGCATCCGTCACGCGAAAGACCACGCCCGAGGTGCCCAGCGACACAAAACCTTGACCGGCTGTACGGGCGCCCACACCCACCGCACTGGCGGCGTTGTCGCCCGCGCCCGCAGCCACGACGACGCTGTCACCGAGCCCCCAGCGGCGTGCCACATCGCTGCGCAGCATGCCCGTGGGCGCACTGCCCTCGGCCAGCGCGGGCATGTGCGTCACATCCAGTCCGCAGGCCTGCAGCATGGTCGGGCTCCAGGCGCGGGCCTGCACGTCCAGCCACAGCGTGCCTGATGCGTCAGACATGTCGCTCACGGCATCGCCGGTGAGCTGCAGGCGCAGCCAGTCCTTGGGCAGCAACACGGTGCGGATCTGGTCAAACACGGCGGGCTCATGTTTGCGCAGCCACAGGAGCTTGGGCGCGGTGAAGCCGGGCATGGCGAGGTTGCCGGTGATCTGGCGCGAGGTGGGCACTGCGGCCTCCAGCTGCGCACATTCGGCGCTGGCGCGGCCATCGTTCCACAAGATGGCCGGGCGCAGCACCTGGCCCTGCGCGCCCAGCACCACGGCGCCATGCATGTGGCCCGAGAGGCCGATGCCCCGCACCTGTGCCCACGCAGCGGGTGCCTGCGCGCGCAGCTGCGCCACGGCAGCCTCCACCGCCGCCCACCAGTCGGCCGGGTGCTGCTCGCTCCAGGTGGGCTGGGGGCGGTGCTGGGGCACGGCGGCATCGGCCGTGGCGACCACGGCTTGCGCGTCGTCCAGCAACAGGAGCTTGACACCCGAGGTGCCTAAATCGATTCCGAGGTACATGGGTATTGAACAGATATCAGTGGTTCAAAGTGAAAGCCGTAGCCCCGCGCTTTGCGTCTGGAGGGCTGCATGCCGAAGGGCGCAACAAGGGATACGTTGCTGCAAGGACGTACCGCCCCTTCTCGGCGAGCGGATCGGCCCTTGGCTCAGGAGGTCTTTCCGAACCTTCCGGCGCCTTGCTTGCGGAATTCACTCGGCGTCATGCCCTTGATGTCCAGAAAGCGGCGGTTGAAGTTGGCCATGTTGTTGAAGCCCACGTCATAGGCAATGTGCGTGATGTAACGCTCGGTCTCCATCAGCAGCTGGCAGGCGCGGTTCACGCGCACCAGGTTCACAAAGTCGGTGAAGGTGTTGCCCGTGGCGCGCCGGAAAAAGCGCGAGAAGCGGCTCTCTGTCATGCCCAGCTCCTGCGCCAGATCGGCGGCTGCCAGCGGTTCAGCCAGGTGGTCGGTGATGCGACTCACGATGGCATTGATCTGGTCGAGCTGGGCGTCGTTGTCTTCGCTTTGCAGCTGCGTGCTCGACAGCAGGCGAAAGTCGGTGCAACGGGCCAGGTCGCTCAGAAACTCGCAAAACGCGCCGAACCGAGCGAGCCCCTGGCGCGCCTTGATGCGGTGCCAGTGCTCCTGCGCCTGCGCCTCCATGCCAAAGAACTCGATGCCATGGCGCGCACGTTCCAGCAGCGGCAGCACCTCGCGCAGCTCAGGGATGCTCTCGCTGCTGGCCACCAGCGGGGCGTGCGAGAACTGGATCACCAGGTCGCGCAGCGGCACGCCGCCTTCGGGCAAATCCATGCTGATCCAGTTGTGCGGCAGGCGCGGGCCCGTCAGCACCAGATGGCCGGGCTGGAACTGCCCGATCCAGTCCCCCACGAACACCTTGCCCGAGGTGGCGGTGATCAGGTGCAGCTCGTACTCGTCGTGGTAGTGCCAGCGCGCCAGCGGCGTGGGAAAGCCATGCGACAGACAGCGGATGAAGCCGGCCGTATCCGGCGACTCGTAGCCCAGTGCGGGCGAGCGCACATAGTCGTGCTCCAGCTCAGGCTTGGTCTGGCGCGGGGCGATGGGCGTTTTGACGGTCATGGCGGTGATGGACGGAAATTACACCAGCATCAGGGACTTGCGCGATCAGCCACAAAGGCCTGCACGCGGGCATAGGCTTTGCGCAGCGCGTCCACCAACTCGGGGCGGCTGGCCATCTCGCCCCACAGGGTCGTGTCGGCGGCGTAGGCAACCACGGGGTCGGCCGCGTCGCAGATGGCGTGAGCCACGACGGGGTCCATGGCCTGGTCCTGATAGGCGTAGGGGATCTGCCCCACGTGCCAGCGCTGCAGGTAGGCCAGGAACAGCGCGGGCAGCAGGGCCACGCTATCGAACGAGCCGCCACGGGCCAGATTGTCGCGGATGGTGGGCGCAATCATGCCGGGGATCTTGGAGAACGCGTCCATGGCCACGCGCTGGTTCGTGTCGGCAATGGCAGGGTTGCCGAAGCGGTCCAGCACCACGTCGCGGTAGGCCTGCAGGTCGATGGGGCACGGCAGCAACACGGGGATCGCATCGTCGGTCACGTAGTCGTAGGCCATCTGGCGGATGGCCGCATCGTGCGTGCCTTCGTGGATGTACTGGTAGCCCACCAGCGTGCCCGCCCAGGCAATGCAGCTGTGCGTGGCATTGAGCAGGCGGATCTTGGCCTCTTCATGCGCCTGCACCGATTGCACCATCTCGACGCCGACCTTTTCCCACGCGGGCCGGCCGGCGATGAAGTCGTCTTCGATGACCCACTGGATGAAGCTCTCGCCCATGAGCGCGGCCTTGTCGTCCCAGCCTGTGGCAGCCCTCACCCGCTCGCCCACATCGGGCGTGGGGCGTGGCGTGATGCGGTCCACCATGGCGTTGGGACTCGTGGTGTTCTGCTCCACCCAGGCTTTCAACTGCGCATCGCCCAACGCGTCGATGAACTGCAGCAGCCCGCTGCGCGAGCGCTCGCCGTTGTGCCGCAGGTTGTCGCAGTTCATCAGCGTGACGGGGCCCGCACCAGCCGCCATGCGCGCGCGCAGGATGCTGACGAGGCCGCCGTAAATGGTGTGGCCCGCCTGCCCGGCCTTGACTGCCGCGAGGTCGACGCGCAGGTCGGCAAAGGTGGCCCAGTCGAGCTGGTTTTGCGCGTCGAGGTAGTAGCCTGCCTCTGTCACCGTGAAGCTGATGATGCGCGTGGCAGCATCAGCACCCATGGCAATCAGCGGGGCCAGATCGTCCTGGTAAGGGATCACGCGCTGGATGGACTCGATGACGGTGTAACTGCGCTCACCCTGGGGCGTGACGGTCTCCAGCGTGTAGCGGCCGCCCTGCGCCTGCAGGGCGGCGATGGTGTCGGCCATGTCGGGGCGCAGATTGCCGCCCGCGATGGCCCAGTCCGTGTCACCTTGCTGGCGCAGCTGGTGAACGTAGACGGCCTGGTGGGCACGGTGAAAGGAGCCCAGGCCCAGATGCAGGATGAAATTCATGGTGCGTGAAAACGGGGTTCTAAAGATCAAAATTCGTGGGCATCATCACGACGTCGCGAATCGTCATGCCGCGCGAGCGGGTGAGCATGAACAGCACCACCTCGGCGACTTCGGCGGCCTCGATCAGGCTGCCGCTGGCCTTGGACTCAGCCAGCTTTTCCGCAGGCCAGTCGGCCAACAGCGAGGTGATGACCGGGCCCGGCGAGATGGAACCCACGCGGATGCCGTGCTTGAACACCTGGCGGCGCACGGTCTGCACAAAGCAGTTGACGGCCCACTTTGACGATGCATAGACGGGCTCCCATGGCGTGGGGAAATGCGCGGCCAGCGAGCTGGTGACAATGATGTCCCCCGTGCCGCGCTCGATCATGTGGGGCAGCACGTTGTGCACGTTCTTCATCACCACGTTGACATTGAGCTGCAGCATGCGGTCGATGGCGTCAGGGTCTGCATCGACCAGATCGCCGCCCACATACAGCCCCGCGTTGGCATGGAAGATGTCGAGCGGACCGGCGATGCTCAGCGTGCGCTGCAGCAGGCTGGCGCACTGCTTGGCATCCAGCAGATCGAGCACCAGCGGCGAAGCGCGTTCGCCAATGGCCGCGCAGGCCTTGGCCAGCGCAGCCTCGTCGCGGTCGATCAGCACCACGCGTGCGCCCGCATTGGCCATGGCCTGGGCGCTGGCAAAACCGATGCCAGAAGCCGCGCCAGTGATGGCCGCCACCTTGGCTTGGAGTGGGTATTGGAGGCTCATGACCGTCATGCAGCCTGGCGGGCCACCACACAGCCTTGGGGGTCGAACCAGTGGGCTTGCGAGGCGTCGATGTCCAGGCTCACGGCATCGCCCGCGCGCAGGCCTGTGCGGTCGTTCTGGCGGGCCACAAACTGCGCTCCGCCGGGGGTGCTCACGTAGATCAGGGTTTCGGCGCCCAGCGCTTCCACCAAGTCCACCTGGCCTGTCACGGGCGTAGCGCCGGTGTTGCGCACGGTGATGTTCTCAGGTCGCAGGCCGATGGCGCCGCCCTCAGCCCCTGCAGGTGCCTGCTGTTGCACGGGCGGTGGCAGCTGCGGCAAGGGCACCACGTTCATCTGCGGCGTGCCAATGAACTGGGCCACGAACTGGTTGGCGGGCCGGTCGTACAGCTCCAGCGGCGTGCCCACCTGCTCGATGATGCCGTCGCGCAGCACCACCACGCGGTCGGCCAGCGTCATGGCCTCAACCTGGTCGTGCGTCACATAGATGGTGGTGGCGCCCAGGTCGCGGTGCAGCTTGGCTATCTCCACCCGCGTCTGGCCGCGCAGCGCTGCGTCGAGGTTGGACAGCGGCTCGTCGAACAGGAACACCTTGGGCGCGCGCACGATGGCGCGACCGATGGCCACGCGCTGGCGCTGACCGCCCGACAGCTCCTTGGGCGTGCGCTGCAGGTACTGCGTGAGGTTGAGGATGCGCGCAGCGTTCTGCACCTTCTCGTCGATCACCTGCTTGTCCACCTTGGCCAGCTTGAGCGCAAAGCTCATGTTCTCGTAGACGCTCATGTGCGGATACAGCGCGTAGCTCTGGAACACCATGGCGAGGTCGCGCTTGCTGGAGGGCTGGTCGGTGATGTCGCGGCCGTCCAGCATCAGCGTGCCGCCGTCGATATTTTCGAGCCCCGCGATCAGCCGCAGCAGCGTGGACTTGCCGCAGCCCGAGGGGCCGACGAAGACGATGAACTCGCCCTTCTGGATGGAGAGGTCGATGCCCTTGATGGCGCGGTGTTCGCCAAAGAATTTCTCGATGCCGCGCAGTTGAAGGTAGGCCATGGAATCGGGTTCCTGAATGCTTGAAAACTGGGGAGATGAACGCTGCGCTTTACTTGACCGCGCCGAACGTGAGACCTTGGACGAGCTGCTTCTGGCTGAACCAGCCAAACACCACGATGGGCGCAATGGCCATCAGCGATGCCGCAGACAACTTGGCCCAGAACAGTCCTTCGGGGCTGGAGTACGAGGCGATCAGCGTGGCCAGCGTGCCGGCCTTGGCGGCGCTCAGGTTCAGGCTCCAGAAGGCCTCGTTCCATGACAGCACCAGGCACAAGAGGCCGGTGGATGCGAGCCCGCCCATGCCCAGCGGCAGCAGCACCAGGCGCACCTCTTGCCACAGCGTGGCACCGTCCATGCGCGCGGCCTCCAAAATCTCGCGCGGGATGTCCTTGAAGTGCGAGTACAGCATCCAGACCATGATGGGCAGGTTGGACAGCGCGAACACGATGATGAGCGCAAGCTGTGTGTCGAGCAGGTGGCTCTTTTGTGCCAGCACGTAGATGGGCACCAGCGCGCCCACGGCGGGCATCATCTTGGTGGAGAGCATCCACATCAGGATGTCCTTGGTGTACTTGCCCTTGAAGAAGGCCATGGCATACGCGGCAGGCGCGGCCAGCATGAGCCCCACCAGGGTGGAGAGCACGCTGGTGATGACCGAGTTCTTGGCGTACAGCAGGTAGTCGCTGCGCTCTTGCACCTCGTGGAAGTTTTCGAGCGTGGGCGCGAAGACGAACAGTGGCGGCACGGCAATGGCCTGCAGCTCGGTCTTGAACGCGGTGAGAAACAGCCAGGCCAGCGGAAACACCAGCAGCAGGGCCACGGCCCATGCCGCAGCGGTACGCAGGGCCAACATGCCGAGCGGAAATTGGGAACGGCGTCGTGCGGTCATAAAAATGCGAGCCTTACTTGTCGAGGTTCTTGCCGACCATGCGGATGAGGAACACGGCCGCAATATTGGCCAGCACCACCGCAAACAGCGCACCGGCCGAGGCCACGCCCGCGTCAAAGTTGAGCAGCGCCTGCTTGAAGATCAAAAAGGTGACGTTGGTACTTGCATCGCCCGGCCCGCCACCCGTGGTGGTGTAGATCTCGGCAAAGATGCTGAGCAAGAAGATGAGTTCGATCATCACCACCACGGCTACCGAGCGCGCGAGGTGCGGCACGTACAGGTAGCGCAGCTGCTGCAGGTAGTTGGCGCCGTCCATGCGCGAGGCTTCGAGCTGCTCGTGGTTCATGCTCTGCAACGAGGTCATGAAGATCAGCGTGGCAAAGGGCAGCCATTGCCATGACACCATCACGATGACGGAGAACAGCGGGTAATCGGTGAGCCAATCGACCGGCTGCGCGCCAAAGAACATCCACACCTGCGCGAGCACGCCGTAGATGGGGTTCATCATCATGTTCTTCCACATCAGCGCGTTCACCGTGGGCATGACGAAGAAAGGCGAGATCAGCAGCACTCGCACAATGCCCCGACCCGCGAAGGGCTCGTTGATCAGCAGCGCAATCGCAATGCCAAACACCACCGTGATGAGGATCACGCTGCCCAGCAGCAGCAGCGTGTTGACCACCGCCGTGCCAAACGAAGGGTCGGTGACGAAATACTCAAAGTTCTCCAGCCCGGCAAAACCGGTCTGGTCCGGCTGCATCAGGTTGTAGCGGATGAGCGAGAAGTAGATCGTCATCACCAGCGGCACGATCATCCACAGGAAGAGCGTGGCCATGGCCGGCGTGAGCAGCAGGCGGGGGAGCAGGCGGCGGTTCATGGAAGCCTCAGAAAAAAGTCCAGCAGATATAGGCGTTCAGTCTGCGTCGCGAGCGGGCCGAGGCGGGGTCGCTGTACCGCAACCGTACTCCCGTACGGCGAGGAACACCGGCTCCGGATCGGCCCGCGCAGTGGCCGAATGAATGCCTATTTGTAGTAGCCGGCCTTTTTCATCTCGCGGTCAGCCGACACCTGGCTGGCCTTCAACGCCGCGTCCACCGTCGTCTTGCCTGCCAGCGCGGAACTCATCTGCTGCCCCACGGCGATGCCGATGGCCTGGAACTCGGGAATGGCCGCGAACTGCACACCCACGTACGGGCTCTTGGGCAAGGTCGAATCGGTCGGGTTGGCCGAGTCGATGGCAACCTTCTCGGCCGCTGCAAAGCGCGCGGCCTTCTGGAACTCCGGCGAGGCATACGTGCTCTTGCGCGTGCCGGTAGGCACGTTGGCCCACCCGTTGGTCTTGGCGACCAGCTGGATGTAGTCCTTGCTGGTGGACCAGGTGATGAACTTCTGCGCCGCGTCTACCTTTTTAGAGCCTGCGGGGATAGCCAGATTCCACGACCACAGCCAGTTGGCGCCCTTGGGCGTGTTCATGGTGGGCGCCTGGGCAAAGGCCATCTGGTCAGCCACCTTGGACTGCTTGGGGTCGCTCACAAACGACGCCGCGATGGTCGCGTCGATCCACATGCCGCATTTGCCGGAGTTGGTCAGCGCCAGAATTTCGTTGAAGCTGTTGGCCGACGAGCCGGGGGGACCGTAGTTCTTGAGCAGGTCCACGTAGAAGGTGATCGCATCCTTCCAGGGCTTGGATTCGAGCTGCGGCTTCCACTGCATGTCAAACCACTGGCCACCAAAGGTGTTGACCAGCGTGGTCAAAAAGGCCATGTTGTCGCCCCAGCCCGGCTTGCCGCGCAGGCAGATGCCATACACCCCGTTCTTGGGATCGTGGATCTTGGCGGCCAGGTCCTTGATCTGTGGCCAGGTGGGGCGCTCGGGCACCTGCACGCCGGCCTTGTCGGCCAGGTCCTTGCGGTACATCAGCATCGAGCTTTCGCCGTAGAAGGGCGCGGCAAACAGCTTGCCGTCCACCGACAGACCGTTGCGCATGGCGGGCAGCAGGTCATCCACGTCATAGGCGGCGTCGGTCTTGAGCTCCTGCAGCCAGCCCTTCTTGCCCCAGATGGGCGCCTCGTACATGCCGATGGTCATCACGTCGAACTGGCCGCCCTTGGTGGCGATGTCGGTCGTCACGCGCTGGCGCAGCACGCCCTCTTCCAGCGTCACCCACTTGAGCTTGATGTCGGGGTTGGCCTGCTCGAAGTTCTTGCTGAGCTTCTGCATCTCGATCATGTGGCCGTTGTTCACGGTAGCAATCACGAGTTCGGTCTGCGCGTGCGCAGCGGCGCCGCACAGCGATGCCGCGAGGGTAGCAGCGGCCAGAGCCAGGCGGGTGTGTGGACGGGTGGAACGGGGCATCGGAACGTCTCCTGCGTAGTTGGTATGGATCTGCCATTCAACGCCAGTCGGATTGCGGCATTGATGGACTGAACGATACCGATGCTCAGATGCTCAGTTGATACTTTGAAAAGCCATACACATACTAAATTTCGCCAGAATCTCAGGATTTATACCTAGATCCATCAATTGGGTATCTGCATTGCGGCCCCGGGACGCCTGCCCTGACTCTGAGGTGCGCAGCGCAAATTCCGCACAGAGGCGTACTTCGTACGCGCCCACTGTTTCCAAAACTGGAACAGTCAGTTTGCGACTGCGTAGTTTTTCTCCGCAGACCATCGGCGTACAGTTCAACCCATCGATGAGCCGAACCCGCAAGGCGACTCACCGAACCCGGTTCAGGAATGGTTTTTGACCCGGCTTTTTTGAGACGCTTTTTAACTTCAAGGATTTTCATCATGAACAACACCGCACGTTTCCTCTCCATCGCTGCTGTCGCTGCTTTCGCATCTTTTGGTGCCCAGGCTGACGAAGCCGATGCTTCGCAATTCGCGACCCAATTCCAAACCAACCGCACCCGCGCTGAAGTGCAAGCCGAAGCCGCTACCGTGGCTCAAACACGCAGCATCGAACCCGCTGGTTCGCGTGTGGTGACTTACAAGTCCACGGCTGACCGCGCTGCGGTGCGTGCCCAGGCTGCTGAAGCCGTGCGCACCGGCAAGATCCCATCGGGCGAAATCAGCGCGATGTAAGAACGCAGAGCTGGACCCCGGACTCAAAAAGGGCTCCCACATGGGAGCCCTTTTTGCGTGGGCAACCGGCTCAGGCCACCAGTGTCTTGAACATCACATGGGCATCGACATAGCCCAGCGTGTGGTGCCTGAAGGCCCCGGGCAACGTGCCCACGATCGCAAAGCCCAGGTGCTGCCACAGCCGTACGGCGCGCACATTGCTGGCCACCACCAGGTTGAACTGCATGGCCCGAAAGCCCATGGCCACAGCCTGCTGCTGGGAGTGCTCGCACATCAACGAGGCCACGCCGTGCCCCTGCGCAGCCGGTGACACCACATAACCGCAGTTGCACACATGGGCGCCCAGCCCAGGCTGATTCGGCTTGATGAAGTAGGTGCCCAGAATCTCCCCGCCCGCACCGAGGGCGACAAAGGTTGCTGCAGGCAGCTCTACCCAGGCTTTGTGGATCTCGGCCTCGCTGCTATCGGGGGCAAAGGCATACGTGTCTCCCGCCTGGAAGGTGGTGCGCAGGATGGGCCATACGGCGGGCCAGTCGGCAGCCTGGAGGGGGCGGACGGTGACGGAAGTGGCAGAAGTTGTCATTGCTAAGACGGACGATGGAGGGTAAGCCCCGCATTCTCCCGCTCCGCATAAAATCCGGCGTCGGCAACGACCACCCCTTGATGGCGGCGCCCCACCCTGAGTGATCCATCCCATGACCCAGCCTTCTGCCGCCCCGGCAGCCCCTGCCTTGCCCACCCGCCCCGTGCGCTCCCAGTACGAAGACTTCATGCGTCACGTGTTCACCCACGGCGTGGACAAGTCGGACCGCACCGGCACCGGCACTAAGAGTGTGTTCGGCCACCAGATGCGGTTTGACCTGAAGGAAGGCTTTCCGCTGGTGACGACCAAGAAGGTGCACCTCAAGTCCATCATCCAGGAACTGCTGTGGTTCCTGACTGGCTCCAGCAACAACAACTGGCTGAAGGAGCGCGGCGTGACCATCTGGGACGAATGGGCACGCGAGGACGGCGACCTGGGCCCCGTGTACGGCGTGCAGTGGCGCAGCTGGCCCACGCCGGACGGCGGCCACATCGACCAGATCAGCGACGTCATCAAGACATTAAAAACCAACCCCGACTCGCGCCGCATCATCGTCAGCGCCTGGAACGTGGCCGAGCTGCACAAGATGGCGCTGATGCCCTGCCACGCGTTCTTCCAGTTCTACGTGGCCCCGGCGCAAGCGCCCGGCGGTCGCGGCACGCTGAGCTGCCAGCTGTACCAGCGCAGCGCCGACATCTTTCTGGGCGTGCCCTTCAACATCGCCAGCTACGCGCTGCTGACCCACATGGTGGCCCAGCAATGCGACCTGGATGTGGGCGATTTCATCTGGACGGGCGGCGACTGCCACATCTACACCAACCACCACGAACAGGTGCAGACGCAACTCGCGCGCACGCCCTACCCCTACCCCGTGCTGAACATCAAGCGCAAGCCGGACAGCATCTTCGACTACGAGTACGAAGACTTTGAGGTGCTGGACTACCAGTGCCACCCGGCCATCAAGGCGCCCGTGGCGGTCTGATCACCGCCCCGGTGCGCCAGCTGCACCTGCCCTGCCTTCCCCCATAACCAATACAACGAGTTTCTATCCATGTCTTCCGGCGGATTCCACGTACACGGCCCCCACGACCACGCGGTCGAACATGCCACCCACGGCCACGATGCCGCGCACCACGGCGCGGACCATGGCGGCGGCTCATCCACCAACAAGATTGCCATGTTCACGGCCATCGTGGCGACGGTGGGCGCCATCTTTGCCTACATGGGCGGCGCCACGCAGGCCAATGCGGGCCTGATGAAGAACGACGCAGCCATCAAGAAGACCGAGGCCTCCAACCAGTGGAATTACTTCCAGTCCAAAAGCACCAAACAAAGCCTGGCCGAGCTGGCGCGTGACCTGACCCCGGCCGAGACCGAAAAGGCCAAGTACCAGGGCAAGGTCGACCGTTACGAAAAGGAAAAGAACGAGATCAAGGCCGTGGCCGAGAAGCTCGAAGCCGACGCTCACGCCTTCGACCAGCAAAGCGAAGCCCAGATGCACCAGCACCACCGCTGGGCCCAGGCCACCACCGCGCTGCAGGTGGCGATTGCCCTGGCCGCCATTGCGCTGCTGACCAAGAAGAAGTGGCTGGAATACGGCATGTACGGCGTGGCCGCCGTGGGCCTGGGTGTGGGCGCGCTGGCGTTCCTGCACATCTGATCCCCTCCCCACTCACCGAGCGAGCCCCATGCCCCTGCACCTCATCTACGCCCGCGCGGCCAACGGCGTCATCGGCAAGGACAACCGCCTGCCCTGGCACATCCCCGAGGACATGGCTCACTTCAAGCAGCTGACGCAGGGCTGCCCGGTGGTCATGGGCCGCAAGACCTGGGACTCGCTGCCCCCGCGCTTTCGCCCCCTGCCCGGCCGCACCAACATCGTGGTGACGCGCCAGGCCGACTGGCAGGCCGAGGGTGCCCACCGCGCTGGCAGCCTGGCCGAGGCCCTGGCGCTGTGCGACGTGGGCAAGACCGTGTGGATCATCGGTGGCGCGCAGATCTATGCCGAGGCCCTGCCCCTGGCGGACTGCGTGGAGGTGACGGAGATTGCGCAAGACTTTGACGGCGATGCCTATGCCCCCGTGCTGGGCCCAGAATGGGTAGAAACTGCCCGCGAGCACCACGTCAGCACCAACGGACTGCCGTTCAGCTTTGTGACCCGTGTGCGCCGCAGCTGACCCCGCAGCCCCTTCCCTTATTTACTCATATTTTGATAGCTGACAGCGCATGATCCACTAGCGCTACCGGCCAAATACCATGCAAATTGCCACCTGGAACGTGAACTCCCTGTCGGTGCGCCTGCCCCAGGTGCTGGCCTGGCTGGCCGCCAACCCGGTCGACGCCCTGTGCCTGCAGGAGCTCAAGCTCACCGACGACAAGTTTCCGCACGACGCGCTGAAAGAGGCGGGCTACGAAGCCGTTGCCTTCGGCCAGAAGACCTACAACGGCGTGGCCATCCTGAGCCGCCACCCGTTGCGCGACGTGGTGCGCAACATCCCTGACTTTGGCGACGAGCAGGCCCGCGTCATTGCCGCCACGCTGGACACGCCCGCAGGCCCGCTGCGCCTACTCAACGGCTACTTCGTCAACGGCCAGGAGCCGGGCTCGGAAAAGTTTGCCTACAAAATGCGCTGGCTGCAGGCCCTGCAGGACATGGTGCGCGCCGAGATGGCGGCCCACCCGCGCCTGGTGCTGGTGGGCGACTTCAATGTGGCGCCTGAAGACCGCGACTCGTACGACCCCGAAGGCCTGCGCGAAACCATCCACCACACGACCGAAGAGCGCAACCACTTCCAGGCGCTGCTGGCGCTGGGGTTGACCGATGCCTTCCGCATGTTCGACCAGCCTGAGAAGAGCTACTCGTGGTGGGACTACCGCATGCTGGGCTTCCAGAAAAACCGGGGCCTGCGCATCGATCACATCCTGGTGAGCGAAGCGCTCAAGCCCACAGTGACGGCCTGTGTGGTGGACCGCGCCCCACGCAAGAACCCGCAGCCGAGCGACCACGCGCCGGTGGTGGTCACGATGAGCGCCTGATACACACCCCGGGGCACAAGGGCTCCCATGTGGCGACGCCCGTACGTGGCATGAAAAAAGGCTGCCAGAGGTTTGCTCTGGCAGCCTTTTTCAATGCGTGAGCCCACTGGCCAAACACCTGCCCCTCCAAGGCGCCAGTGGGCAGGCGGGGCCACCGTCCGCGCTTATGGACGGGTGGAGAACCCGTTGCGCAACGCACGCACCTCGTCGTGGTTGCGCTGGGCGCCCTGCGCTTGGCGCTCGACCAATGCGCGTACATCGGCGGGCAGCGTCGCCTTCAGCGCCTTGCGGTAGCGGGCCACGGCGGCATCTTCGCCACGCTCGCATTCTTCCAGCACCGCCTTGTCGTCCTGCGTGGACAGCGCCGTCTTCACCGACACCCAGCCCCGGTGCAGCGCACCGGCCACGGTGCCACCTTGCGCAGGCTCGCCATTCAGGCGGCGGATCTCATGCTCCAGCTCCATCGCCGCAGCGGCACATTCGCGCGAGTGGCGCTGGAAGATGCCTTTGAGCTGGCCCGAATCGGCATGCTCGGCGCAGGCATGGAAGCCATACTCGCCATCGCGTGCCGACTCCAGCAAGTCGTTGAGCACGTCCACCACGTCCTCGGTGTCAATCACGTCCATCGCGCGGTCGTTGGCGTGCGCACGGCGGCTCGCTGCGCGGTCCCACGCAGCTTGCGTTGCAGGGCGTACATCGGTCCAGGCCAGGCCGTCACTGCCATGGCGCGCGCGCCAGTCGTCCGCCAAGCGGGGCTCGATGGCGTCAAAGCTGCCCTCGTAACGCCCCACCGACGACCAACCCAACTCATACGCGGGGCGGTATTGGTCGTAGGTGCGGCCACCCACATAGTAGGGTTCGCGGTGGTAGGTATCGCGCCAGTAGGCGTCTTCCTCGGTGGGGTTGACCCCCTCGGCGGCGGCCTTGCCGGCCAAGCCGCCAGCCACCGCACCCGCCACGCCACCAATGGCGGCGCCGACCGGGCCACCAAAAGCACCTGCAGCGGCTCCGGCCGCGGCGCCACCCAGGGCGGCACCGACACCCGTTCCGACGGGGTGAGCACCTGGCTCGTTGGTCAAAGGGTCACGGTTGGCATCGTTGAAATCCGACATAGAAACATCTCCGGTTGGTTGACAGTGACTTCATTGTTGAAGCCACCTCCGGAGTGCCGGGTCGGCCCAGGGAGGGCCTGCATGTAGGACACGGCCCGCCGCGCGGCGACTGGCCGGTCGCCCGATAGGGCCAAAATTGAAAGCCGCTCCCGGGTGCAGGAGCGGCCTTGGATTGCTATATTTTCAATAGCTATTAGTGCATATTTAACGGCCACTTTGGGCCATTTTTATGCACTTTATGCTTCATCCGGTGCGTCCAGCCCCAGCTCCTGGATCTTGCGGGTGATGGTGTTGCGCCCGATGCCCAGGCGTTGCGCGGCCTCCATGCGGCGCCCGTGGGTGGCCACCAGGGCCGTACGGATCAGGCGCGACTCAAAGCGCCGCGTGAGGGCGTCCCATACCTCGGGCTGGCCCCCAGCGAGCAGTTTTTGCGCTTCGGTTTCCAGGGCCTGCTCCCAACTGTGGGCCGTAGCCACGGGGGCTCCAACAGCGTCGGCCGACCAGGACGGAACGGCAGCAGGCGCAGACACCGGTACAGGAGCAGACACCGGCGCTGCGGGGTGCAGACCCCCCACCAACTCGGGTGCTGGCTGCGCTACCGGCGCAACGGATGCCAGCGGGGCCACCGGCATGGATGTCACCGTGGCCGCAGCGGGCTCAGCGCCCGCCGTTGCGCGCACGGGCGGCTGGTACACCGGGGCTTCCAGTACCTCGGGCGGCAAGTCCTGCAGCGAGATCACCTGCGCGGGCGCCATCACCGTGAGCCAGTGGCAGATGTTCTCCAGCTGGCGCACGTTGCCAGGGAAGGCAAACTGCTCCAGCCGCGCAAGCGCCGAGTCTGCAATGCGCTTGGGCTCCACGCCCAGCTGCCGCGCGCTCTGCTGCAAGAAGTGGCGCGTGAGCATGGGTACGTCCTCGTGCCGCTCGCGCAGCGCGGGCAAGCGCAGGCGGATCACGTTGAGGCGGTGGAACAAGTCCTCGCGAAAACCCCCTTCCTTGACCCGGTGCTCCAGGTTCTGGTGGGTGGCAGCGATCACGCGAACATGGGCTTTGACGGCCGCGTGGCCACCCACGCGGTAGAACTGCCCATCGGACAACACGCGCAACAGGCGCGTCTGCAGGTCAAACGGCATGTCGCCGATTTCGTCGAGGAACAGCGTGCCGCCCTCGGCCTGCTCGAAGCGGCCGCGCCGCTGCGTCTGCGCGCCGGTGAAGGCGCCGCGCTCGTGGCCGAAGAGTTCGCTCTCCAGCAGGTCCTTGGGAATAGCGGCGGTGTTGATGGCCACAAAGGGGCCGTCTGCCACGGGCGAGTGCTTGTGCAGCGCACGCGCCACCAGCTCCTTGCCCGAGCCCGACTCGCCGGTGATGAGCACCGTGACCTGGCTTTGCGACAGCCGCCCAATGGCGCGGAACACGTCCTGCATGGCGGGCGCCTGGCCCAGCATCTCGGGGGTCGCGGTCTGGCGCTCTTCGGTGACTTCTTCGCGCTGGCTTTCTTCGACCGCGCGGCGGATCAGCTCCACCGCCTTGGGCAGGTCAAACGGCTTGGGCAGGTATTCGAACGCGCCGCGCTGAAAGGCCGACACCGCACTGTCGAGGTCGGAGTACGCCGTCATGATGATGACGGGCAGGCCGGGCTGCAGTTCGCGCACCTTCTCCAGCAGTTGCAAGCCCGAGCCCCC
This sequence comes from Acidovorax sp. Root70, assembly GCF_001428225.1. NCBI lineage: Bacteria > Pseudomonadati > Pseudomonadota > Betaproteobacteria > Burkholderiales > Comamonadaceae > Acidovorax > Acidovorax sp. Root70. Next base: position 9,612 of record NZ_LMHQ01000002.1, on the reverse strand, counting down.
GGGCATGCGGATGTCGCTCACCAGGACCTGGGGGCCCTGGCGGGCGGGGTCGCCCGCAGTGACATCGGCCAGTGCGTCCAGCACTTCGCGCGGGTGCGTGAAGCTGCGGGTGGGCAGATTCTCGCGGGCCAGCGCCTTTTCCAGGACGAAGCGGATCGAGGGGTCGTCATCTACTATCCAGATCGGCTTCATATATTTTTCTTACCTTCCCTGTGGTTGCGTGTCAGGGACCGTCGTGCGCTTCAAGGCAGCGGGATCAGGATGCGGAAGTCGGTGCGACCCGGTACGCTGTCGCATTCGATCAACCCGTGGTGTCGCTGCACGAAGGTTTGCGCCAACGTCAGCCCCAGCCCTGATCCGCCGTCCCGACCCGACACCAAGGGGTAAAAAATCCGCTCCTTGATGGCATCGGGTACGCCCGGTCCGTTGTCGATGACATGCAATTCCAGTGCCAGCCGGTAGCGTTGCCGGCCGAACGTGACCTGGCGGGCCACACGCGTGCGTAGTGTGATCACGGCATCCCCCTTGGCGATGCGCTCTGACAGCGCCTGGGCCCCGTTTTGCACAATGTTCAGCACCGCCTGAATGAGCTGCGCACGATCCCCCCGGAACTCGGGGATGGAGGTGTCGTAGTCGCGCTGCACCTTGAGGCCCTGCGGGTATTCGACCAACACCAGCGAACGCACACGCTCGCACACCTCATGGATGTTCACATCGCCCACCAGATGCGGGTGGCGATGCGGCGCAAGCAGCCGGTCCACCAGGCTTTGCAGGCGGTCGGCCTCGTGGATGATGACCTGGGTGTATTCAGTGAGCTCGCGGTTGTCGAGCTCCATCTCCAGCAGTTGCGCGGCGCCCCGGATGCCGCCCAGCGGGTTCTTGATCTCGTGGGCCAGGTTGCGGATCAGCTCCTTGTTGGCCTGGGCCTGGTCGCGCAGGCGCTCTTCGCGGTCCTGGCGGGCCTGCTGCTCCAGCGGCCAAAGCTCCACCAATATTTCGCCCACCTGCTCGGCATCGGCCACGTTGACATGCACGGGCACCGGGTCCTGGTGCAGGCGCTTCAGGCTGGCCTCGTAGCGCAGTGCAGCGAAGTCCTTGCCCCGGGCGCCCGCCAGGGCGGTCTGCAGCAGCGCAGGGTCGGTGAAGAAGGTGGAGAAGTCCGCCCCCTCCAGGGTGCGGCGCGACAGGCCGAGCGTGTTCTCCAAAGCGGCGTTGGCAAACTGCACGGCGCCATCGTCAGCACGCAGCACGGCCACCAGGGTGGACATCAGGTCCAGGGAATGGAAACGCCCGGTGTCAGTGCCGGGCAATTCGGGGGAGGAAGGGGCACTCACACGCTATCGCCGTCGTCAGTTGGTGGGCGCCGCAGGCGCTGGCAGGCGGGCAATCTCGCGCTTGATGCCTGCGATGTCGCTCTCGCTGCGGGCCACACTGGCCTTGAGCTCGGCCGTGCGTTCGGTGTAGCGCTGGGGATTGCGCAGGTCCAGCGCATTGCGCTCGGGGGCGCCGTTGTTGTATTCCTTGAGCAGCTCGGCATGGCGTGCTTCGGCCTTGCGCAGCTCGGACTCCAGGATGGCGCGCGCATCCGAATCGCGGGACTTCTGCTCGTTGTTGCTGACGCGGGGTGCGTTGGCGGGCGAGGTCGCAGACGAAGAGGCTGCTGCACCACTGCCACCGGCGGCGGCTGCGGCAGACGCCGGGCGGGTGCCCTGCACCACCGTGACGTTGCCGCCCTCGACCAGCTTGCAGCCACGCTCCTTGGCCTGCTGCGCGTTGTTGGTGTATTCGTTGCCGCAGCGGTAGATGCGGTCTTGCGCCAGGGCCACGGGGACGGAGCCGGCGATGAGAAGCAGGGTGATGAGCGTTTTTTTCATTCGGTTTCCTCGCACGGACATGCAGGGGTCGGGGGAGTATCCCCCAATCACCCTACATCTCCAATCCAACAAAGGCAGACCCTTGGAAGGCTGTGTATACGGATGCAACACCTGGCACCTTGGTTCCGCCGCACGCATTCGACGCCAGCGCCATCTTCGCCCGCCCATGAAAAAAGGCGGCTTGCGCCGCCTTTTCTTGAGCAATGGTCTGCAGGCAGACGATTACAGCGAGTAGTACATGTCGTACTCGACAGGATGCACGGCCATGCGGAAGCGGGTCACTTCGTTCATCTTCAGATCGATGTAGGCGTCGATCATGCTGTCGGTGAACACACCACCCTTGGTCAGGAACGCTCGGTCCTTGTCCAGGTGCTCCAGGGCCTGGTCCAGGCTGTGGCACACGGTAGGCACCAGCTTGTCTTCTTCTGGAGGCAGGTGGTACAGGTCCTTCGTGGCGGCTTCGCCAGGATGGATCTTGTTTTCCACGCCGTCCAGACCCGCCATCAGCAGGGCGGCAAAGCCCAGGTAGGGGTTCATCAGTGGATCGGGGAAGCGGGCTTCCACGCGACGGCCCTTCGGGTTGGCCACGTAAGGAATGCGGATCGAGGCCGAGCGGTTCTTGGCCGAGTAGGCCAGCTTCACCGGGGCTTCGAAGTGAGGCACCAGGCGCTTGTAGCTGTTGGTGCCTGGGTTGGTGATGGCGTTCAGGGCACGGGCGTGCTTGATGATGCCGCCGATGTAGTACAGCGCGAAGTCCGACAGACCGGCATAGCCGTCGCCAGCGAACAGGTTCTTGCCGTCCTTCCAGACGGACTGGTGCACGTGCATGCCGGAGCCGTTGTCGCCGTGGTAGGGCTTGGGCATGAACGTGGCGGTCTTGCCGTAGGCATTGGCCACGTTGTGGATCACGTACTTTTGCAGGATGGTCCAGTCAGCGCGCTCCACCAGGGTGCTGAAACGGGTGCCGATTTCATTCTGGCCAGCGCCCGCCACTTCGTGGTGGAACACTTCGACCGGGATGCCCAGGGATTCGAGGATCAGGGACATCTCGGCGCGCATGTCTTGCGTGCTGTCGACGGGGGGCACGGGGAAGTAGCCGCCCTTGACGGTGGGACGGTGACCACGGTTGCCACCTTCGAGCTTGGCGCCAGTGTTCCAGGGAGCTTCGTACTCTTCGATTTCGTAGAAGGTGTGGTTGGGCTCGGTGCTCCAACGCACGCCGTCGAAGATGAAGAATTCTGGCTCGGGACCGAAGTAGGCGGTGTCGCCCAGGCCGGAGGCCTTCAGGTAGGCTTCAGCGCGCTTTGCGATGGAGCGGGGGTCGCGGTCGTAGGCCTTGCCGTCGGTGGGCTCGATCACGTCGCAGGTCAGGATCAGCGTCGTTTCTTCGAAGAAAGGATCGATGTTGGCCGTGCTCGGATCGGGGATCAGCTGCATGTCGGAGGCTTCGATGCCCTTCCAACCGGCAATCGACGAACCATCAAAGGCATGGCCCGAAGTGAACTTGTCTTCGTCGAAGTGAGAGACGGGCACCGTGGTGTGCTGTTGTTTGCCACGGGTATCGGTGAAACGGAAGTCAACGAACTTGACTTCGTTCTCCTTCACCATCTTCATCACGTCTGCAACGGTCTTGGCCATCAGGTTCTCCTGGATAAAGCGCTTGTTGAAAAAAGAGTTTGCGAGATAAAAGCAGTTTGCGTGCCAGCCGAGTGCAGCGCCGCACTATGAAGGAGCGCTACCCGCGACAGGTCGGCATGGCAGGTGCCCAAAAGCACCAACACGGTGCAATTCATTCATCGAATCTGAACTTCACAGATTGCGCACCAATTCGGGGCCGCAATTTGCACCAAATTTGTGCAATCCAGTTTTCAATGCCTGCCATGCCGCAGGCACCGAGGACGCGGGGCCTTTGACGCCCAGTTCGATGTGCCGCCCGTATTGTGGATGATCTACGCTGGGCAAACTGAACACCCGCACATCCGGGTGCGATTTTTCAATCTGCTCCATGAGGGGGGTCAACGCCGCCTCCATGGCGCCATAAACCACCACCGACTGCTCGGTCTGTGGCGCACGGTTGAAATGGGCCGCGTAGCGCTGTTCCAGCACCCACTCGATCATGGGCCAGGCCATGACAGGAAAGCCCGGGACGAAGTGCACAGCCCCACCCCCTGCCCCTTCGCAGCTGAAGCCAGGAATCTTGTTGTAGGGATTGGGAATGATGCGCGCACCCACCGGGAACATGCCCATGTTGAGACGGTGCACGTTGTCAGACCGGTCGGGCTCATAGGGCACGCCCTGTTCGCGCGCCACGTCCTGCATGCGCTCACGGATCAGGGCCTCGGCCTCGGGGTGCAGGGCCAGCTCCTTGCCCAGGGCACGCGCAGCACATTGCCGCGTGTGATCGTCGGGTGTCGCGCCGATGCCGCCGCACGAGAACACCACATCGGCCGAAGCAAACGCCCGCTGCAACGTGGCAGTGATGCGGTCCGGGTTGTCGCCCACGTAGTCGGCGTAGGCCAGAGAAAGGCCACGCGCCGACAGAAGCTCAATCACCTTGGGCATGTGCTTGTCGGCCCGCTTGCCTGAAAGGATCTCGTCGCCCACGATGATGAGGCCAAAGGTAGGGGTCATGGTGTCTTGTCTCCTGGCAGGGGAATGGCGGGGGATGGCAGCGCAGGCGCGGGCTCTGCCGCCGTATCCAAGGGCGTAGCTTCTGCGGGATGCGGCATTGCATCGGCCACCGGGGAGAACGCCGTCTTCGGCGCCATTGCGGTCCGCTCGGCCCGCAAGCGCTGCAGCGCGGCCAGCCCATAGTGCGTGAACCACAGCGACGAAAATGCGAACACCAGGGTGTAGATCCAGATCGCCAAGGGCACCAGCACAAAAAAAGCAGCCGCAAACACCACCCCCGACGCCCACACAATGCTGGGCGCAGCGCCCAGATAACCCGTCACAACCCCAATGCCCAGCAGGCTGCTGCGATGGCGACGGAATATCTCCTGGCGCTCTTCCTTGCTGGCATGATCGGCCAACGCATCAAACACCATCACCCGGTAGGTCAGCCACCCCCAGATCAGGGGCGGCAGGATGAGCACCAGCGGCGGCACCAGCCAGAGGGGGACAGACACTGCCAGCGCCACCAGCGCCAGCACCGTGGACCCTATCGACCAGGCCACACTCGCAATGAAGGACCCGCCCTTCTTGCGCTCCAGATCGGGAAAGCGCCGCGCGGCGACCAAGGCCACCAATGTGGGGGTCATGAGCACTGCCACCGCAAGCAGCGATACCACCACCAGTACCGGCGCCACGGCCAGCACCACCATCAGCGGCGCCATCACGGCAGTCACGTCACCCAAACCCCAGCCCTGAAGCCAGCTCCAGACGCTGGCCAGCAGCGTGGACGCATCCAGCAAAGCGCGCATCCCCTGCACTGCTGCATCCCAATAGAAATGGCCCAGGCCCAGCGCCAAGGCGACCATCAACAGCAAGGGCAGCAGCGACAGCGCAATCACGCGGGGCCGCAGGCAGTAGGCGGCGGCACGCCAGAAAGAATCAAGCAGAAGTCCCATGGCGGGAAGCATACAGGGAGCGCCTGCCGGGCTGCTCAGGCCTTGCCCAGCAACCGCAGTACGCCCCGCCATTGCTGGGACCAGAACCCACTGCCGTAGTCGCGCAAGCGGCCATCGGCACCTGGCTCGACCTGGTCGCGCACACCGGTGGGGTCAAAACGCTTCTCGAAGTTGGCCGTGCCCATCAACATGTCCCACCAGGGCAGGAGCACCCCAAAGTTGTGACCACCGAGCACCACACGCGGCGGCGCGGATGGCATGCCTCCAGCAGCGTCAGCCGGTGGCTTGACCGTTTCATGGCCAATGCCGATGCTGTGATGCCGCCGGTGAAAGCGGGGGCTGATCCAGAGCCGCTCTCCCACCTGGCCGAACCACAGTCGCACGTTGGCATGCTGAAAGCTCTCGCTGAGCTGCGCGATGGCCACGATGGCAATGAACTGCCCGGGCGCCACGCCAATCAGCTGCGCCACCGTCACCAGAATCACATCGCGCAGCAGGTCGTCGAGCAGGTGGTTGCGGTTGTCGCTCCACATCGTCATCTGCCGCTGCGCATGGTGCAGCGAATGCAGGCGCCACCACCACTCAAAATGGTGCTGACCCCGGTGGATCCAGTAGTCCACAAAATCGAACACCACCAGATACATCAGCAGACTGACCCAGGGTATGTCCGTCACGCCCGGCCAGACGCCGTCGAGCTGGAAGGTACTGACACCGGCCACGCGCAGGGTTCCAAACATCGAGTCCGCCAGCGCATCGACCGTGAAAAACAGCACCAGTCGGAACAGACCCAACCGGTGGATCAAGGTGTACAGGATGTCGGTGCGAATGGTGGCCCTGTCGGTGATGGGCTCCACCGGCCACAAGCGCTGCAAGGGACCAATGACGGCCACGATGACCACCAACTGCAGCAACCCCACCAGCAGCCAGCCCGAGGCCTCGTAGCCGCTTTCCAGCAGACTGGCCAGCCCGGTGGTGAACATCAGCGGCTGCAGCACGCTCTCAAAAAGCCATTGCTGCAGACTGTCAAATACACTGCCTAGCCATCCCATCTTGTTGCGCTCCCTGGCACCCTGTTATTCAGTTAAAAGCCTCAGCGCTGCACTGCAACGGCGAGCGTTACGGAAACCGTCGTGGCTGCCCATGCTAGCGAACGTGGGCCACAGCAGCCGCATAGTCGGGATGATCGCGCAGCGTGCGAAAGCAAAAGCCCCGCTGCTTCAGCCCCTCGATCAAAGGCTCGAGTACAGCCGGCGCCCACGCGTCCTTGCGCGACCAGATCCCCAGATGCGCTAGCAGGATGTCGCCACTGCGCACATCGCGCAGCGCCTTGTTCAGCAGCATCGCGTTGCTGGCTGTTTCACTGGGCAGCTCATCCCCCAGGAATCCTGCTGGGGACCAACCCACATGCGCGTAGCCGCACTTCCGTGCGCTGGAAATCAGCTGCGCAGAGGTCCTGCCGCCCGGTGCTCGGAACAGGGGCAAAGGTGTCTTGCCCGTAATGGCCTTCAAGCGATCAGAGGCGCGGGTGATTTCTTCGCAGTATTCAGACGCCGACATCTCAAAGCTCTGGCCCTCGCGCACGCCCGCCGAAGGGCGAACCCGAAAGGCCGGATGCTGGACAGTACCCGCGTCGGCGCGCCAGTAGGTGTGGTTCCAAGTGTGGGAGGCAAACTCGTGCCCTTCTGCAGCACGTGCACGCCACCATGGCGCCCAGTGGTCTCCCAGGCTTCCATCCCCTTCTTTGGTGCGCTCGTTCGCTGCAAAGAAGGTCACCTGAACCTGCTGACGCTTCAGTACCTGAGCCACCAGAGGCGCGACCTCCATATGGCCGGTATCAAATGTCAGGTACAGGGGCTTTTTGCAGTCATTTTGCGCAGTAGCGCCAGTGAAACATACGCAGCTAGCTATTAATACAATAGCATTCCTGAGCGTAGCCCTTGCGGTCTGATGAGCGCGAACCGACATACCCTTCGCCCGCCTGTGACACGCTCAACGCGGCGCGTGCTGCAGAGTCCATACGCCGTGGGGTGACTTGCCCACATTGACTTGGCGCACCACCTTCTTCGCTTGTGTGTCCACCACCGAGAGCTTCCGTGCCCAGCGCGAGCTGACGTAGATGTAACGGCCATCTGCCGAAACATCCATGCAGTCGGGTCCGCCGGGGACTGGGTAGGATTCGACGATCTGCAGGGTGCCCATGTCGATCTTGCTGATGGAGTTGGCGACGCGGTTACTGACGTACAAATGCCGCCCATCACCCGCGGCCCTGAAGGCATGCGCCCCATTGCCTGTCTTGATCCGCTTGATGCTGGCCGCGTCACGCCCGGAGATATCAAACACTTCTACGCTGTCCCCGCCCGTCAGGCCCACAAACAGGTGCTTGCCATCCGGGCTGCCATACACATCGGCGGGCATGGGGCCGGTTTTGACGCGCCATTTGATGGTCTGGGTGGCGATGTCAATGGCCACCAGCTCATCACTGTCCTGCATGGTTGAATAGACCGTGGCGCTGCGACTGTCGATCCACAAATGGCTAGGCGTGCGCGAAGTAGCCACCCGCTGCACCAGCGTCAAGTCCTTGCCATCCCATCGGTAAAAATCCACATGGTTCAGGCGATTGGCCGCCGTGATGAACCACTTCATGTCGGGACTGAAGCGCAGGTGGTAGGGGTCCACAATGCCACGCACCGTACGCTGCACCTCGGCAGTACGGGGGTCCACAAAAGTCAGCGTGTCGCCCAGCGCGTTGGCCACGATGATCGACTTCTCATCGGGCGTCAGATAAAGGTGATGTGGCTCTTTGCCCGTGGGGATGCGGGCGGTTTCGGTCCAGGTCACAGGGTCAATGACGCTGACATTGGCCTCCAGCGAATTAAGCACAAAAAGAGGCGGAGCGCCCGCCGCCAAGCCAGCGACGCAATACCACCAGCCACCAAGGGCTACAACGCAGGTGCGAGCAATCGAGAAAATCTTCACAAAACCACTTTCAATACAGCTTTGGAGTGTAGCGCTGCGCCCGACCAGGCCTTGCGCGACAACACGTAACATCAGGGTGATAGTTCACTCTTTGATCAATGTCATATCCGCACTTGCGCAGCCGAAGATGTACTGGTCCAACCAAGGAATGCTGCCTGTCCGTGTCGTACGCCCTATCACAGGGTCTCTAGTCAAGCCGTCGGCGGTAAGAAGCATGTTGCCTTCACTTGGCTTGCAACATCCCATGCCCATGATCGTTGCCAGGGCATGTTCAATCGTTGCTATTCAAGAGCGCAAGATCTGCTGCATTCAGCCATCGCCACTGCCCGGGCGCCAGATCGGCAGGCAAATCCATGCCTCCAATGCGAGAGCGGTGAAGCCCCTCCACCCGATTGCCGACCGCGGCAATCATCCGTTTGACCTGGTGGTACTTGCCCTCGGTCAAAGTCATGTCCAACCGGTGAGAGTCCACACTGACGCAGTGTGCCGCACGAACCGGCTTGGGGTCATCATCCAGCACGACCCCTGACAACAACTTTGAGATCTGCGCGTCGTCCACCGGGTGTTTCGTCGTGACCTGGTAGACCTTGGGCACATGCTTCTTGGGCGAGCTCAAGCGGTGAATGAACTGCCCGTCGTCACTGAGGAGCAGCATGCCCGTCGTGTCCTGATCAAGCCGCCCCACAGCCTGCACTCCCTGTACGGCACTCTTTGTGGGCCGCTGACGCAGCGGCGGAGGCAACAAGGTGTAGATGCTGGGGTAGGTGGACGGTTTCTGGGAGCATTCCGTCCCGGCAGGCTTGTGAAGCAGCACGTACGCCTTGGCCTGAAAAGGCCAATCCACACCTTGCACGCGCAACTGCAGCCCTTCTGGCTCGAAGTCAGCCGTAGCATCGGTACAAAGAACGAGCTCAGACGAAGTCGATGACGCTACGCCCACCAAAACCCATCCTTGCTGGATCAGGCCCGCACAGACACGACGCGTACCGAAGCCTTGAGAATACAGAATATCTTGTAGTTGCATGGTGAATGTTCGCATCAGGGCGCGCGGGTCGGTGTCTTATTGTGACTTTCCAAAGCAAAAAACCCCAGTCCTTTAGAGACTGGGGTTTTCTGGGCTGTAAGAGCCTGACGATGACCTACTTTCACACGGGAACCCGCACTATCATCGACGGGAACCCGCACTATCATCG